>JBATHN010000596.1:0-1892 GCA_049666885.1 Desulfobacterales bacterium | reverse complement strand
ATATACACCCGAAGGAGGTGGGTAGGTTGAGCCCGAATAGGAGCCCGATGGCGGTGGCGGCGGGTAGGCTGATCCTGAATAGTATCCTGGCGGCGGCGGAGGCGGTATCGAAGCCGACGACCGCGAGGCACTTAAGATGCCCGGGATCTGGTTTCCCTTCGCGTACATGCATTGTTGATAGGCATTGTCATACCGTTGCTGGACGTCCCAGCCGGCGGCGTAGGCCGGACCGGATGCCACTGCAGCACCGCCGATGAGACCGGATCCCGCTCCAATTGCGGCACCGGCCCCTGCGTTACCGGAGGCGGCACCGATCGCCGCACCCAGTCCCGCACCCATCAAAGCCCCTATTGCCGCTCCGCCGGTGAGGTTCTGGTTGACCACGCCGGCCGGAGTCGCGCCTGTCTGAAGGGCCGCCCAATTCCTGCAGGCAAGATCCTCGGACTGGAACACCTCGAAGGATTTTCCTGCCGACGGCAGCACCATGACACTGGGCCCAGTCGGCATCGTCACACAAGCACCCAAAACCAAAACGGCTGCCAACGTCACAAAAAAGCGTGTCCCCTTCATTTTGACGAGTTCTCCTTTTTTATGGATTGGGCGGTGTCGGCTGCGGAACGACCTTCATCCAACCGCCCGGGCAGCTTTTCACATACGGGTAATATCCTTGCGGATTCTGACAATAATACCAATAATTATCCGGTTGCTGCTCCGGTTGAATAACCACCGGCGGTTGTTGCTGGACGATAACCGGTGGCGGGGAGTAATTGCCGTACGGGTACCACGGCGGTCCCACGACTAACGGGCCCCCCCAATAGAGCCCGAGACCCCAAGAGGCCCGCGGGCCCCAGTAGGCACGCGGACCCCAGTAGGCCCGCGGGCCCCGATAGCCCCGATAGCCGCGCCAACCCCCGGAATACCCTACTCGGCCATGATATCCGGGGTTGACGCCTTTTCCACGATAGCCGTGGGAGCGGCCCGCGTCGCTCGATAAGGGGGCGGCGAGAAACAGCGCAATGGTTATTATAGCCATCCAGGCAATTTTTTTCATTTTATCCTCCTCGCCCGACGCATCGGCGGTATTCAAATCGGATTCTGATGGTTAAGACGCTCATATCTCAAAAAAGTTTACCAAAAAAATTTAAACCGTTTCGTTGCGTTTGGATTTGGACTTAATATATTCAGAAATACAAACTTGCACAAGGAGCCTCAGCGAAAATGGACGCTGCGTCATCGGACACCGGATTGACACAAAGCTTTTACAAACCAGAAAGAGTGAGCATCAATGTCAGATAAAAATTCTGCCGCAATGAAATTTACCGCTCTTCACAGCCGCATGAACTATATCCATGATCCGGCCTTGAACAAGGGAACAGCCTTCACCGAAGAAGAACGTGACAAGTTAGGGCTTTGGGGGCTTTTGCCGCCGGGAATCAATACCATGGAAGAGCAGGTGCTGCGGGTCATGGGAAATTACAACCGCAAAACGTCGGACCTGGAGAAATACATTTTTTTGGTGGCGCTTCAGGATCGCAACCAGACCCTGTTTTATCGGGTGCTGACCGATCATCTCGAAGAAATGATGCCCATTATATACACCCCTACCGTCGGACTGGCTTGTCAGGAGTTTGTCCATATTTTTCGCCGCCCGAAAGGCATTTTTGTTTCCGATAAAAATAAGGGCCGGTTTTCGGAAATCTTGCAGAACTGGCCTAATAAAGAGGTGCGGGTTATTGTGATCACCGACGGTGAACGCATTCTCGGATTGGGCGATCTGGGTGTTGCCGGGATGGGCATTCCGGTCGGTAAGCTGTCGCTATATACCGCCTGTGCCGGGATTCATCCCTCCTGGTGTCTGCCGGTGACCATCGATGTCGGCACCAACAATGTCG
>JBATHN010000595.1:0-8352 GCA_049666885.1 Desulfobacterales bacterium | reverse complement strand
GAGAGGATCTGCCGTCATACGTTTACTGATATATAATTGACTATTGCCTATTTCAACGAATCATCAATATTAAGGTATGTGGCTGGTTTATAAGCGCTGTAATTTGCGTTTTCGTTTTAAGAGCACTACTCTGTTGGTTAGCCCTGAACATCAATACCCATATCGCAACCAAGACTCTTGTCAGGTTTCTCACATTCAAAATTCTTTTCACGGGTATCAACGTGTCCCTCATTGTCGTCTTCAAAATAATCATCGGTTTTATTCTCAGCCATTGTATTGCCTTCCTTTTCTTTTAGGTTTCTTGTTACTGATAACATTTATAAATTACGACACAATGGCAGAAATACAATGAGGACTGAATTTGGTTAAAATGACAGCCAAAACCTACCATTTTGCAAAGGCTGAATTTAGGGCAGCTCCATGCCTTCAATTGTAATGATAATGGTGCCTTGCTTTATGCATATCAGGCAAATAGACTCTTAGCGAAAAGGAATCTACCATGCTGGTGAGAAGTCATGAAAAGTGGTTTTATGCAATATACACGCTGATTTTTTGTTGCAGCACCTTGTTTTTTAGTACAAGCGTGTTGGCCGCCAATGAGAAGACTGTGGCGCTCGTCATGAAAGCGCTCACCAATCCCTTTTTCTCTAAGATGGAGCTTGGCGCCAAGGCCTATGCCAACCGCTCCAAAATTTCGCTTGAAGTGTTTGGCGTCGAGCGGGAAACGGATGTGGAGCGCCAGATCAGCATTATGGAAAATCTTATTTCGAGAGGCTACGGCGCCATTGTCATCGCTCCAGCTGACTCCAAACAACTGGTGCCGGTTTGCCAGAAGGCACTTGCGAGCGGTATCGTTGTGGTCAATATCGACAACCCACTTCACAAGGCTACCTTACAGAAATACAATCTGGCCATTCCCTTTTTAGGTCCTGACAACCGTGCCGGTGCCGCGCAAGTGGGTGCCTATGTGCGGAACGAGTTGAATGGCCAAGGGCGCGTGCTCGTTATTGAGGGAATCCGCGGCGTTGAAAATGCCGAACTTCGCAAGACCGGCTTCATCGAGGCAATCACGCAGAACAGCGGCATTGAAATTGTGGCAAGCGAGAGCGCTAACTGGCACACCGATGAAGCTCTTTCTCTTGCCGTCAAACTGCTCAACATCCATGCGCCGGTGGATGCCGTCTTCTGCGCCAATGATAAAATGGCCCTGGGCGTCCTTCAGGCCCTGGATATCTTGGGCCTGGCCGGCAAAACAGTGCTGACCGGCTACGACAACATCGAAGCGGTGCGTTCGGAAATGCAAAGCGGCAGGATACATGCCACGGTTGAACAGCACCCTGAATTAATGGGGCAGTACGGTGTTGAGTTGGCCGTGCATGCCCTTGAAGGGAAAAAGCTTCCGCTCCATCAACCGACGCCAGTGGATTTGGTCACCTACGAGACCTTTGGCAAAACCATCGCACTTTCAATCTCCAGCCTTCAAAACCCGTTTTTTATCTCACTCCACCAGGCGGTTCTGGATGCAGCCTTATTGCACGGCGCCAAATTGGTGGTTGCAGATGCAAGGGATAACAATGCACAGCAACTGATCGATCTGTCATCCTTTCTGAACGAACGCATTGATGCCCTCATCGTCAATCCCACCAACATTGAGACTGTGGTACCCGGTATAGAACTGGCCAACAACCTGAATATCCCCGTCATCACGGTGGATCGCAAGGCTTCTGAAGGCCAGACCATCTGCCACATCGAATCCGACAATGTGGAGGGTGGGCGGATGGCCGCCAGATTGATAGCCCGCCTCTTAAAAGGCAAGGGTAGAGTGATCGAATTAGAGGGCATTCCCGGTACTTCGGCAGCTCTGGACCGAGGCGCTGGCTTCAATGAGGCCCTAAAGGCCTTCCCGGACATCAAGGTTGTGGCACGGGAAGTGGCCGACTTCGAGCAACAAAAAGCCAAAGAGGTCGTCCTACGGACAATGCAACGGAATTTGCTGTTTGACGGGGTCTTTGCCCACAATGACAACATGATTTTGGGCGCAGCGGAGGCACTGGAAACGAGGGGGGCTTCGTCGGCTGTAGTGCTGGTTGGTTTCGACGGCATTCAAGCGGCGCGCGAGGCCCTGCGGCAAGGCCGAATCAACGCGACCATCGCCCAAAAACCGGAGAAAATGGGTGCTTTGGCCGTTTCAAGCCTGGCGCGTTATTGGCGAGGAGAAAAGCCGGTTTCGCCCATACGGGTCGAACTGGAAATCATAGAGAAATAAGAAGGAACCGGCATGTTTCGCACGATCAATCAAAAATTCTACACCATCGCGGGTGTTTTGGTTTTTTTGTTTTGTCTCAACTATGTTCAACTCGCTTATTTCATCAATAAGGAGTCCGATATTGCCGCGCGAGGTGAAGACATCATTGGGATCGAGAGGAACATCCGCAACTTGATGAGTCTATTTTTTCGGATGCGGTATTGGGAGCGGGCCGTGTTTTCCCAGGAATTCCCCGATGCCGAGCAGCATTTCGGCCAAATAATGGCGGAAATGAAATCCCAGCTGTCAATTTTGAGAATCCGTACACCCGAAACCTTCATGTCGCGGGATCTTGAGGGAGTGGTCAAGATCCTTGCATCTTACGAGCAGGATTTCAATCAGCTGAGCCAGCTCAATACCGACCATCGCTTGCAGCTCACCCGGCTCGAATCGAGTTACCAATCGCTGGCCTCCTCCATTCTCGACACGGGCAAATTGAGCTTTTTAAAACCGCTGCTGATTATAACCAATTTTCAAATGGGCTATGTGCGCGGCCACCAGCAAACTGAATATCGAGCGCTGAATGTGGTGGTTAATTCACTGAAAAACAAATTCATACAAGATAAACTATTGAACGAGCGTCTGGAAAGCTATATGGATGGTTACCGCAGGACTCTCGAAGAGGACTTCGGTATCGATCAGAAATTCAAAACTGTTGCCAGGCATTTCAACGATACCAGTGCAGAGCTTACGGAACTTCTGAAATCCATTTCAGAGCGGGCACAAGGGCTTCTGAATGATGAATTTTCGGCTGCTGAGGCCAACCGGAAGCGCCTGAAATACTCTTTTCTAATTTCATCGTCCCTGAGTGTCATTGCGCTTTTGTTCATCCTGATGATCGTGGCACGCAAGATCATAAGTCCCATCAGATCGGTGGCACGCGTCATAATGGATATTAAAGCGGGAAAATCATCCTCGCGTTTTGGCTATGCCGGTGGCCGGAAAGACGACATCGTGCAGCTGGGATTGATCTTTAACGACATGCTCGATACCCTGGAACAAAAAAACCGCCAGCTCATCGAATATCAGTCAGAGCTTGAGGCGAAGGTCCAGGAACTTGCGGTGCGCCAGCGGGAGCGCGAGACATTGATAGGGGAACTGGAGGCCAAGAATGCTGAATTGGAGCGCTTTACCTACACAGTTTCGCACGACCTCAAAAGCCCCTTGATTACCATCCGCGGCTTTTTGGGCTTTTTGCAGGAGGACGCCACCGCCGGCGATGCGCAGCGTATGAGGAGTGATATCGCGTATATTACCGCAGCGACCGAGAAAATGCAGTGGTTGCTGAATGATTTGCTGGAACTCTCGAGAATCGGGCGTCTGATGAATCCTCCCGAGGAGATTCATTTTGAGGAGATCGTGCGTGAAGCGATGGAAATGGTGTCAGGCCGTTTGAGTGCCCAAAAAGTACAAGTTAAGATTGCCGCCGAGCGGCACCTGCTTTACGGGGACCGTCAGCGGCTTCGCGAAGTATTTGAAAACCTGCTGGACAACGCTATAAAGTACTTGCACTCGCAGCCAACGCCGGAAATCACTATCGGAATAAGGTCCACCGGCGGTGAGGTTATTTACTACGTCCAGGACAATGGCATCGGGGTAGCTCCCCAATACCAGGAAAAGATTTTCGGGTTGTTTGAAAAGTTGGATCCGGCGGTGGAAGGCACGGGGGTGGGGCTGGCGATTGTCAAGCGGATCGTCGAGATCCACGGTGGCCGCATCTGGGTGGAGTCCAAAGGCATCGGCTGTGGCAGCACCTTTTGCTTCACCCTGCCGGCTAAGTTCGGAGCGGACGCGAAGGAGCATACTTAGAATGAAAGACGACGCGCCGGTTGTTTTGTTGGTGGAGGATAATCCTCACCATGCCGAAATGATTTTTCGGCTGCTGCGGAATCGTCGCATCGCCCACAGGGTCCAACATGTATCGGACGGCGAGGCGGCGCTGGATTATCTATACCGGCGAGGTGCCTATGCTGACCATTTGCTGTATCCAACGCCGCATTTGGTCCTGCTGGATCTACGCCTCCCCAAAGTCGATGGCCTGGAGGTACTTAAACAAATCAAATCATCTGAGGATCTGCGTTCGCTGCCGGTGGTGGTGGTAAGTTCATCCGAGGCTCATAGAGACATTGCCGCCGCCTACCGTCAGCATGCCAACAGCTATCTGGTCAAACCGATAGATTACGAAAAGTTCGTGGTGATGATTGAAACCCTGGGGTTGTACTGGCTGACCTTAAATCGTCATCACCTGCCTTGACTGTGGCGTCAAGGCATTGCATGAGCTTAGGGCCCCGGCAAAAAATTATTTTACCTCTTGCTTGTCTTATAGCCCGTCTACTGCGTTACATCCACCCACACGTATCCCGATATGCGCAGGCGGATGTGCCTTGTAGACAAACCATAATCCGGCGCAATCGTGTGGAATTATTTCTTACCGTGACCCTTACCAACTGGAGGACTTTTAGCCATGGCAAGGCAATTCAAGATCTTGATGGTGGAAGATGAACCGGCTCATGTCGAGCTGGTAAGTCGTGCTTTTGAAAAGCATACCGAGCACTTCGAATTGGCTGTGGCTTCCAGTCTCAAAGAGGCAAAACAATATCTTTCCGCCTGCTGCCCGGATCTTGTTTTGGTTGATCTGTTTCTGCCAGACGGCAAGGGCAGCGACCTGTTGCCGGGCAATGCCGAAGGAGCGCTATTTCCGGTAGTGGTAACGACCAGTTACGGGGATGAAAAGGCAGCTGTAGAGGCCATGAAGGCCGGTGCCTTGGATTACATCGCCAAGTCCGAGGTGACACTGAGAGATATGCCTCATCTGGTCACCCAAGCTTTGCGAGAGTGGCGTCACATAATAAAGCGCAGAAAGGCAGAAGCATCTTTAGCGGAAGAAAAAGAGCGTCTGGCCGTCACTTTGCGCAGCATCGGAGATGCCGTCATCACCACCAATGTCGAGGGCAGGATTTCGTTGATAAACAGGGTGGCGGAACACCTCACCGGTTGGCGGCAGGAAGAGGCACTTGGCGAGCCGCTGGAGAGGGTTTTCAACATTATCAACGAGCATACCCGTGAGCGCTGTGACAATCCAGTGGCGAAGGTGCTTGAAACCGGCGGGATTATCGGGCTGGCCAACAATACGGTTCTTATCAGCAGAGACGGCACGGAGCGGGTGATTGAAGACAGCGGGGCGCCAATTCTGGATCAGCAGAAACGGACGATCGGGGTGGTTTTGGTGTTTCGCGATGCGACCGAAAAGCGCCGCTTGCAGGATGAACGACAAAAAGCCCAAAGGCTTGAATCTATCGGGATTCTGGCCGGCGGCATCGCCCATGATTTCAATAACTCGCTGACGGCCATCATCGGCAACATTTCCCTTGCCAAGTTCTATGCCAAACCGGGCGATAAGGTTTTTGAAAAACTGCAAGAGATCGAAAGGGCTGCCATGCGCACAAAGGATCTTACTCAGCAGCTCCTGACCTTTTCCAAAGGAGGCGAGCCGATTAAGGAAATTGTTTCCATCGCAGAACTGCTCAAAGAAGCGGCTCTTTTTACCCTGCGGGGCTCAAATGTGCGTTGCACCTTCGACCTACCTGAAAACCTCTGGCCGGTATCAATTGATGCCGGCCAGATTGGCCAGGTTATCAGCAATATCATCATCAATGCTGAGCATTCGATGCCGGGAGGCGGTGTTATTGAGGTCACAACCCAAAATGTAGACATTACTTCACCAGCCCTTTTACCTTCTAAGCCTGGGAAGTACGTGAAGATTTCCATCCGGGATCACGGCATCGGCATTCCCAGAGACCACCTTACAAAAATATTTGACCCCTATTTTACCACCAAGCAAAAAGGCAGCGGTATCGGGCTGACTGTGGCTTATTCCATCATCGATCGGCACAACGGCTACATAACGGCGGAGTCTGAAGGTGACGGCTCGACTCTTCATGTTTATCTACCTGCCGTAGAAGGGGCTTTTTTAGAAATATCAAGCCGCTCCAGCGAGCTTATGAGCGGGGTCGGAAAAGTATTGCTCATGGATGATGAGCAGATCATCAGATCAGTGGGCAGCGAAATGCTGCAATTGTTAGGCTATGAGGTCGTATGCGCCCGCGACGGTACCGAGGCCGTTGAACTCTACCGGCAGGCGCAGGAACAGGGGCATGCATTTGACGCTGTTATATTAGACCTAACCATACCCGGCGGCATGGGTGGCAAAGATGCGGTCTCTAAAATTCTATCTTTGGACCCGACCGCAGCAGTAATTGTCTCCAGCGGCTATTCGAATGACCAAGTGATTTCTGAGTATCGTCATTACGGATTCCAGGGCGCCGTGTGCAAGCCCTATCGACTTCAAGAATTGAGCGCGATCCTGCATGAAATATTGGTCGAAAAATCAAAAGATTAAACATTACTATGATGTGCCACAGCTTATGATGAGTGACCTCCTTCCCAAGACCCCGTTTTTTATACAGCGTCCGGATTGTAGCACAGCCGGCAACACGACAAACAGCGCCGTGCTTCGGCCAGCGCGTCCGCCTCACTGAGCACCAGGTCGGTTTCTTCGAATGTTTTGATGCGCTCTGCGACCGGCAGTTCGGGCATTTCGGCCCGTTTACGGGGTTGGATTCCGGGGACACCGTTGAAAAGCGATTCGGGAATGTGCTTTTTGCGCAGCGATTTTGCCACGGGTTCTATCGGCTGCTCCGTGAGGAAAAGATGAATGGCCCTGGCCGCCCGTCGACCGCCGCCGATGGCCTCGACGACCAGTGAGGCGCCGGTGTAGGCATCACCGGCCGCAAAGACCTGTGGGATATTGGACTGAAGTATTTCAGGATTCGCATCGATGGTGCTCCAACGGGTGAGGCTCATCTCTTTCAAGCGGTTGTCCGCTTCGATAAAACTGACGTCCGGACCTTGACCGATCGCAGAAACCACCATGTCGACTTCCATCTGGGTCTCGGAACCTTCGATTGGCACCGGTCGCCTTCTGCCGCTGGCGTCGGGTTCACCGAGTTCCATCTTCAAGAATTCCAAGTGGGTGGCCCGGCCGCTTTCATCACCGATAATACGGGTGGGCGCGGCCAGGAAGTGAAACTTGACGCCCTCGTGTTCGGCCGCGACAATTTCGACCTCGTTGGCCGGCATTTCTTTGCGCGTGCGGCGGTAGACGATCGATACCTCTTCAGCTCCCAGCCGCACCAGGGTGCGGACGCAGTCGATGGCGGTGTTGCCGCCGCCGATGACCGCGCACTTGCGACCGATGCCGATCTTGTGGGCTGGCTGGTCGGCTTGCTGGTTCAGCGCAAATTTGGTCAGAAAATCGATGCCGGTGTAGCAGCCCTTAAGGTCCTCGCCCTCGACTTTCAGGCTATAGTCCCTCCAGGCGCCGATGCCCATGAAAACAGCGTCGAAGCCTTCGGTTTCCAGATCTTCCAGGGTGAAATCATGGCCGAGTTTGACGTTCGGGCGATGCTCGACGCCCAGATTGAGGATCCCCTCGATCTCCCACTCCAGGACTTCCTTGGGCAGCCGGTATTCGGGGATGCCGTAGCGGATCATCCCGCCGAGTTTGGGCATCATATCGAAGATGGTGACCGCGTGGCCCAGACGCCGCAGAAAATAGGCGTTGGTCAACCCCGCCGGTCCGCCGCCGATCACGGCAACCTTTTTTCCGGTGTCGGGAGCACAGGCAATCGGCAGCCGTTTGCCGCTGTTCATTTCATAGTCGGCCGCAAAACGTTTCAACTGGTTGATCGATACCGGCTCGTCCTCGATGCCGCGGCGGCAATAGTCTTCGCACGGATGCGGGCAAACCCGTCCGCAGGCCAACAGCAGGGGGTTGCGTTCGCGGATGGTGTTGACGGCGCCTTCGTAGTCGCCTTCCCGAATGCAGGCGATGTAGCGCGGGATGTCGATTTCAGCCGGGCAGGTTTGCTGGCAGGGGGCCAGGGCGTCATCTTCCTGGTTGAAATGCAGAAGCCGCTGGGACATGGTGCGGACTTGAAGAATCGATTTCGGGCAGGCGGTTTCGCAGGCGCCACAACCGACGCATT
>JBATHN010000594.1:0-14081 GCA_049666885.1 Desulfobacterales bacterium | reverse complement strand
CTAAAAGACCATCCCAACGTGGCGGATATTCGCGGCCTCGGGTTTCTCTGGGGTGTCGAGCTGGTCGCCGACAAACAGTCCATGCGCCCTTTTCCACGTAAGGAAATGATCACCGAACGTCTCTACGATGCAATTTTTAAACGGGGGGTTCTGGTGTACAAGTCCACGGGGCTGGCCGGCACGAACGGGGACGCCTTCCTGGTGGCGCCCCCGTTTGTGATCAGCGAAGCGGAGATCGACTTTGCCGTGGAGGCAATCCAGAAGGGAGTGGTCGACGTCCTCGGTCCATAAGGTGAACCTCCAGGTCGTTGATTTCGACCTGTTTTTGCCCAGAAATTCAAGCGATCTTTTAATTAAGGAATGAAATGGAAGATGTGACGATCGGTTTAGCGCTGGGTGTGGGGGCTGCACGTGGTTGGGCCCATATTGGCATCATCCAAGGACTGGTTGATATCGGCATCCGACCGAACGTCGTCTGTGGCACTTCAGCCGGCGCTCTTGTGGGTGGATCATATGCCGCAGGACACTTAGAGGATTTGGAAAAATGGCTGCTCTCACTTGACAGGTTAAGCGTCGCAAAATTCTTTGATTTAAGCCTGACAAGTGGGGGATTGATTGCAGGCAAACGCATCATCGGTTTTTTCATTGATCGTTTCGGTGATTATGACATTCAGTCGTTGCCCAAAACATATGGGGCCGTGGCGACAGATCTGATGACGGGGCATGAGGTCTGGTTTAGGTCCGGCTCCTTGATGGATGCCGTTCGTGCATCGATTTCAATGCCGGGAATTTTCGAACCCTTCCAGCTCGATGGCAGGTGGTACGTCGACGGTGGTATTGTCAATCCGGTCCCCGTTTCATTGTGTCGATCCTTAGGAGCAGATGTTGTTATCGCTGTTGACGTGAACAGCGGCAGGCTTGGCAAATCACCCGACACTTCAAAATTAACATCTTCGAGTAAAACGGAAGATGAAACGGTGACCGAAAACGATGATGATCCCCCCTCGGTGAGCCTGCCAAAGAAGGTCAAAGACCGGATCGGTAACGCTTTATCACATATCTGGCAGGGAAACAGCTCCAAACCCGGCCTGCTCTTTGTTCTCAACAATTCAGCTCACTTCATGCAAGAACGCATAACCCTGAGTCGCTTGGCCTGTGATCCCCCTGATTTCATATTGCGCCCAAATGCAAGTGCTATCGGTTTTATGGATTTTCATCGGGCAGCAGAGGCAATTGAAATAGGAAAAAAATACGTCAAAAACAATGAATGCGAATTAACTCTTTGTCTTGATAATAAGTGATGCTCACGGCGAGTGTGTCACCCGCCCAAGGGTCGGATCAAGTTGCCCCATCGTCACCTTACCGACTAATGGTGACCCACAAAACTTCAACCCTCAGGAGGCGGTATGAAACGGGTTCTGGTAACCGGGGCCGTCGGCCAGATTGGATCGGAACTGACGGTGCGCCTGCGAAAAATGCTTGGCGGCCATCGCGTCGTCGCCGCTGGACACATCAAAAAAGCGAGGAAAAACCTTCGCGCGTCGGGTCCCTTCCACTTCATCGATTGCACCCGGATCGAAACGATCGCCGAGTTGGTCAAGACCTACCGGATCGACACCATCTATCACCTGGCGGCCATTCTGTCGGCCACGGCGGAGAAAAATCCACAGTATGCGTGGAAAGTAAACGTCGAGGGGCTCACCAACGTGCTGGAGGTCGCCCGTGAGCATAATTGTGCGGTCTTTACCCCCAGTTCTATTGCCACTTTCGGTCCGTCCACTCCCCTGACACGAACACCGCAAGACACCGTTCAGCGTCCGACAACCATTTACGGTGTCAGCAAGCTGACCGGTGAATTGCTCTGCGATTATTATTTCAATAAATACGGCGTCGATACCCGCGGGGTGCGGTATCCAGGTCTGATTTCATACAAAACACCGCCCGGCGGCGGTACCACCGATTATGCCGTAGCGATCTATTTTGAAGCCGTCCGTCACAAATCATACACCTGTTACCTTAAACCGGAGACCTTTCTCGACATGATGTACATGCCGGACGCTTTGCGGGCAGCAATTGAACTCATGGAAGCCGACCCGACAAAATTGAAACACCGTAACGCCTTTAACATCGCCGCCATGACCCTCTCTCCGACAAAGATCGCTGCTGAAATCCAAAGATTGATTCCCGATTTCACCCTCGATTTTGATATCGACCCATTGCGTCAAGCGATTGCCGATTCGTGGCCGAACAGCATGGATGACAGTGCGGCACGCGAAGAGTGGGGGTGGCATCCCGAGTACGATCTCACCACCATGAGCCGGGAAATGGTAGACAATATTTCGCAAATTCGGAACACCAACAGATAAGCCCGGATCAGACAACCAACAGAGGCCGGGCTGTCACGGAGGCAAGCACATGCCCATCAACAGGCAGGAACAGCACTTGCGCCTAAAACTGGCCGCTTTGGAACAAAATGGTTCGCTCAAGGGGCGGGAGAGGGTCATTCGGGATATCCTACCGGCCGATGGTGCGAGGGGCCCCCGATATCTCCTGGTAGGCTGCGGCGACCGGCCGTTTTTACGGATGAACGCCAACAGCTACCTGGGTATGTCCCTCCGAAAGGAAGTCATTGCAGCAGAGGAGGAGGCGGCCGGAAAGTTCGGTGCGGGCCCTGGAGCGGTGCGGTTCATCAGCGGCACTTTCACAACCCACGTCGCACTGGAAAAAAAGCTGGCTGCTTTTCACCGTCGCGAATCGGCCATGATCTTCAGCTCGGCTTACGCGGCCGTCATGGGCGTCGTTACACCGCTGATCGATGAAGACACCATCGTGCTGAGTGATGCTCTCAACCATAACTGTATCATCAACGCCATCCGGCTTTCGCGACCGAAAGACAAGGGTGTTTACCGTCACCTGGACATGAACGATCTTGAAATAAACGTCAAAGCGGCCATCAACCACTGCAAGCACCTCCTTGTTGTTACAGACGGGATCTTCAGTATGCGGGGCGATCATGCGCCACTGAATGTGATTTCCGACATTGCGGTTCAATACGACCATGCCTTCGAGCGTGGTATCAACGTGCTGGTGGATGACTCCCACGGCGTCGGGGCCTTTGGGGCAACTGGACGCGGAACCGAAGAGGTCACGAAAGCTGCAGGGATCGACATGCTGATTGCCACTCTCGGCAAATCCCTGGGGGTCAACGGCGGCTATATCGCGGCCAGTGCGCCAGTCATCGAGTACCTGCGGCAAACATCACCGTTTTACGTCTATTCCAACCCGATAACCCCTTCGGAAGCCGCTGCAGCTCTCAAGGCCCTTGATATCCTGGACAGCGACAACGGCCGGAGCCTCCTGAACAAGCTGCGCCGACTCACCTTACTGTTCGAGACAGGGTTGAAGGACCAGGGATTTGAAATCATTGCCAGCGAACATCCAATTGTTCCTGTGATGATCCGGAACACGGAAAAGACCGCAGCTCTGGTACGACACCTGTTCGACAACGACATTCTGGCCACCGGACTAACCTATCCGGTTGTTCCCCGGGGTGATGAAGAAATCCGTTTTCAGGTTTCCGCCGACCACACGGAAACGGACATCCAAACGGTTCTCGAAGTATTGAAGAACTTTTGGGGCAGTTGAGGTTATGGAAATCAACAATTAACGGGTGGTTTCGGCCGAACACGAAAGAGTAAGCGAGATGAAAAGAGTCCTGCCGCTTGCGATCATGAGCTTGTACTTTTTAGCGATTGGTTGTGCAAGCACGCCGACACCCCAACGGGGCCCCTTGAATTTCAATTCAATCCCCGATGGGATTTACAAGGGCAGTGCCACAAACGGACTGGTCAAGGCGGTTTACAACGCTTGGGCCGGCTGCGGCATCACTTGATTTGAGCCGGTAATGTCATCCTCCGGCGGGATGACCGGCCAGAGGATTTCGAAAACCGTCCCCTTGCCTGCCTTACTCTCCACAGATATGACGCCGTCGTACCCTCTTACGATGCCGTGGACAATGGCCAGCCCCATGCCGCTGCCACCTTCGCGCTTGCAGGTGGTGAAAAAGGGCTCGAAGATTCTCTCCAGATTGTCGGCCGTTATTCCCCGACCGGTGTCGGCCACCGTGAGTTTCGCATAAGCCCCCGGCCGCAGCTCGGGATGACGCCTGGCCGTCTCTTGGGTCAGCTCGAGGGTCGACAACCCGACTGTCAGCGTGCCGCCGGTATCGACCATCGCATTCAAAGCGTTCATGCAAAGGTTTGACACGACCTGGCTGATCGGGACTTCATCCGCCATAATTCGGGCGTCCGAGTCGATCGACAACCGCAGGTCAATTGTGCCGGAAACGAGGGTCTTAACGGAGGCCACGGCTTTCTCTACAACCGCCTTCAACTGTATCGGCTTTGGCGCCAACAGATTTTGGCGGCTGAAAACTTTTATTTGGTTGATCAACTCCTTGGCCCGGTAGACGGTTTTCTGGATGCCGTCCAGGTGGTACCGGATCGGGGAATCCGCCGAAATTTCAAATTTGGCGGTATCGGTGAAGACCAGGATCGCCTGCAGAAAATTCGTAAAGTCATGCGCAATCGCACCGGCCAACCGGCCCATGGCCTCCAGTCGTTGGGCATGGGCGAGTTGCTTTTCCAAATTCTTACGATCGGTCAAATCCTGCCAGGTCTCGATGGTGCCGATTGGATGGCCCTGTTCGTCACAAAAGCGAACGATTGTGCCGTACAGCCAGCAGCCGGCATCACCCAGCTTGGGGATGCACACCTCGAGTTCGGTTGCGCCCGGGAAGGTTTTCAAGAATTTCGGGCGGGCGGGCATCCGATGGCTCTCTGACTCGGCCGGGATTTTATCCGTCAGGAGTTTCAAAAGAAACGGATCGGCGGTTTCCTCGTTCTGCGGGTGGTTTTGGGACCGTTCTGCGGCAGCGCCGGCGGAAATCCCGGTTAACTCTTCGCAGGCCCTATTCCACAGCAACAACTTTCCGTTTCGGTCCAATACCAAGGTCGGTAGTGGGGTCCCCTGCACGATTCGGTTCAGCAGAATCTGGTTTTCTTTGAGTGCTTGCGTCCGGCGGACGACCAGATGTTTCAGTGACCGTATCCATAATCCGGCCAGCACGAGAAGTACGACCAGCGGCAGACCCACCAGCTTCCCGATTTGCACCAGCCGGTCCTGAAACCTTTTCTGTTCATAAGCCGAAAACCACTTACGGTAGATCCGGTCATACTCTCCGCTGGCTTGCACAAGATAGAGACCCTCATTGATCTTTGCCAGCAGGTCGGCATTCCCGGCTTTTACAGCAAAACCCATTTTTTGAGTCAGCACCGGGGGGCCGATGGTCTTGATATTGTCGATATTCAGAGACCGGAGCAGGTCAAGGCCGTGCAAACGAGCAAGCACTGCACAGTCGTGCCGGCCCTGGGAAAGCAGTTGCAACGCCTCTTCGGGACGCGCAACCGTGACAACCTGGGGGGTGAAGTCATTCTGTGTCAGCCAGTCATGGGCATAGACGTCTTTCACCACGATGACTTCCTTGCCCATGAGATCCATAGGATTCTTGAAGGTGGAATCCTTGCGCACGAACACGGCGTATGAGATCACGACGTGAGGGACTGAAAAATCAAAGACCTCGCCTCTCTCCTTCGAATAGAGCGCCCCTGTCAAGGCATCGATATTGCCGGTCTCGAGTTCCCGTCTGACGTCGGACCATTGGCCCAGTTCGATGTGAACGTTAAGACCCAACTGACGGGCAATCGCTTGAGTCAATTCGACATTGTAGCCGTCCGGTTCGTTTTTATCGTTGATGTATTCATAAGGTGAAAAATCGCTGTTGCCCCGAAACTGGAGGACGTCGGATGAATCGTCGGACTTGGCCGTTGCCGCACCGGGCCAATATCCCAACGGGAGAAGAAGAACGACGAAAGCGATGGTGACCGCTCTCAGTATGGTCAAATAAATAGTTGGGTACATGGGTGCTCTTTGGCCTTCTCTGCCAGAGCGCGAATGCGCTCATAAACCGGTTGAAGGTCCGCCAAGATGGCCGTTTCCGGACAGAGCCGGACGCAGTTGAAGCAGTGAATGCAAACCGGACCGATCTGCGGCGCATCGGTCAAATGGATCGCCTCCACCGGACAGTTCTCGACGCAGATGCCACATTGCGTGCAGCGTTCTTTCAGTACTTTTTTGGGGGGAAAACGCGTCTTGGCCTGCTCGAAGCTCTCCTGGGTCATTTGGTCCCGCAAGGATTTTTCCTGGTAGTCCAGAACGGATGGTGCCAGCGACGGCGGATCGTTTTTTTTCAGCTTACCGGCCACCGCTTCCATAAGTGCCTCGATCATCCGGTCATCTTCGGCGTTCGGGTGGTCAGCCCCCAGCGGAGTATCCGCGGCCCACATCATCGAATGCCTGGAGAGAACCTTGGCGGCGCCGAGGACGGGATATCCCTTCTGAGCGAGCGCAGCTCCCATTTCGAAGAGGGCGATACCGCTGGTGACAGCGCCCCAGGTGACAAACGGCACACTGAACCCGTTGTCGGCCTGGGGCATGCGTGCAATGAACTCCATTATGGGCGGAACCGGATGGGCGGCATAGACCGGTGAACCGATGTAGAGGCAGATGTTGTCCTTGGCATCGAAGAGTTGGGGTATGATGAAATCGACATCGGGATCGTCGCTTAGATCGATCATCGTGACGGGGGTTTCCAGGGCGGCGATTTTCTGCCGCATAATGCGGGCGACATGGGCCGTGCTGCCGGCCGGTGAACAATAGACGAGCAGGGCTTTGCGTATGTGAAGCGGCATGGGTATGAGGTCTCTTAAATGGTTTCCGTCTAAATAAGCTCTTTTCCGGTTCGTCTTCTCTGACGCTCATTCCAGGCGGGTAGTGCCGTATAAGCTTATAGCCAATGCCATTGACTTAAGGTCTGATATTCCTCCCCTCTGGAAAAGGGGGGCTTTCAAAGGCATTCCTTAATGTTAATAACTTTGAGCTTATAGTACAAACCGATCAAAACTTGAAGAAAAAATCGGTTGATGCCGGGAAAAGGGTATCAGATTGAAAAAGCCGCCCCGTTTTCTCGTTCATGATGCCGTGAAAGTCATGGTTGACATTCGCAGGGGCTGATGCATAAATCTTTAAAAATCAGGAAGGAGGAGGACCAATGGATTCGCTTGGAATCGTCAACGCGCTCTATCCGATGCCGACCACCCTGGTCGGCGCAACGGTCAACGGCCGGCCGAACTTCATCACGATCGCCCATGTGGGCATCATGAACCACGGCAAGCCCCAGTACATTTCGATCGGAGTGGCCAAAATGCACTACACCAACGCCGGAATCAGGGAAAACAAGAGCTTCAGTGTCTGCATTCCATCCGAAAATTTGATGAAGGAAACCGACTACTGCGGCATCGTCAGCGGCAAAAAGACCGACAAAGCCGCCCTTTTCGACCTCTTCTACGGCGATCTGAAAACCGCTCCGATGATCGAGCAGTGCCCGGTATGCATGGAGTGCCGGCTGGAGCGCACCGTCGATTTCCCAACCCACGATGTCTTTGTCGGGGAAATCGTGGCGACCTACGCTCAAAAAGAAGTACTCGCGGCGGACGGGAATATCGACATATCAAAAGTAAAACCGCTGCTGTTCGACATGAACAGTAAGAAGTATTGGTCTTTAGGAAAGGCTGTCGGAAACTGCTGGAATGTCGGCAAGCAACTGAAGGCAGATCGCACATAAAATCGCTCCGCGATTTTATGTATTAGGGCTGCGCCGCTTATTTTGGTGGAGCTAATATTTTTTACTTTGATGGTTAATCAGAGATTTATTTATTGCAATGACCTTCGGCCGGCGACCGTATCGATAGGGTAAGTGGTCTGCAGGCGGTTCGATTATCACCTTTTTTTACAGGATGAGAAAGTCGCCAACGCGCAAGGCCATCGGCTTTCGCCGCTCGGGCATTCCGGTTAACCCTACTCGAGGTACGCGTCGATAATCTCTTTGGTCTGCAGCAGTCCCTCGACATCCCTGATTTCGATCACCCACCACCGGCAAGCGGTCCGGCGCAGGATACCCAGGCGATCCCGGATGTCGTCAAGATGCTTGACCGCCAGATGGCCGACGCCCGGAATCTCGGTGTAATAGATGTGGGCGTTGAACACGCGGTTCGGGTGGGGACTGACGAAATCCTCGGCATCGAAGTGCTGGCTGCCGACCGACTCGCAGGCATGGGCATGGCCGATGTCGAACGTCACACCCGCACCGGAACGACGGACCAGCTTTTCGAAAAGATTCGGTTTGCTGGTCCAGCCCCAGGCCAGGTTTTCCAGACAAACCGTGACCCCGCGCTCGGCTCCGTAATGCACCATTCGTCTCAGGTTCTGAAGGGTGTCGTTCCATGAAAGCGTTTTTGTGCTGTCACGCCCGAGACCGATGTGCAGAGTGAGAAATTTACCGCCGGCCTTGGACACCAGTTTGATGACGCGATGAAACAAGTCCACTGCAACCCGGCCTTTTTGAGGATCTTCATGGCCGATGTCGATTTTCGCGAATGGGCAGTGAAAACGGATTTCGAGGGGATCCAGGGCCGCCAGAAAATCGACCCAGCGGGATTCATCCGCCGGTCGCGTCGGCAGATTTTCCAGATCGAACGACCAGTCGATTCCGGCGAAACCGTGGTCGACGGCAAACCGTTTCAAGCGGGCCATGTCCGTGATGAAGTTGCACATGGCCAGTAGCGGTGTATCGGGATATTTGTTATCGACCTTTTCCATCTATCGGAATGTCTTTGCGGGATAAAAAATCCAGTTCCATTATGAAAAAGGGCCGCTGCGGCGACCCGCTGGCTCAGGTTTTACAAGTATAGAGTTTGCTTTAAAAGCGCTTCGGCATTAAATTAATGAGATCTGTTTCGGCGATGAAACCTATCATACACTTGGCGAGTAAGTCCAGTTTGAAATATATGACATCTTGATAATACAAATAGATATGCTGGATGAATAGAGGGCCGATTGATTTAACGGCCCGATACGATAAAGGTTCGCCATGAATCCTCTCTGCCATGCAAGACTATTCTGGACGATGGCATGTACGCTTATGATAACCGGTTCAGCCATGGGGGACAACAGCCTTTCGGATGCGCAAAAAAAAGAGGTTGTCTACGCCATGTATGCCGATTACAAGAAAGACTTTCCGGCAGTCTTGGACATATCGCCGCAACAGGCCATGGACTTGCTGAAAAAGGATGACGTCGTTTTCATCGACACCCGCAAGCCGGCGGAGATGAAGGTATCCATGCTGCCGCACGCCATTACCCAGAAGGAGTTTCTGAGCCACCCGGAAAAATACGCCGGGAAAACCGTGGTGGGCTACTGTACCGTCAGTTACCGCAGCGGGGTTTTTGCTCGCGAAATGGACGAAAAGGGTATCTCTGTCCGCAATCTGGAAGGCGGCATCCTGGCGTGGACTCTCGAGGGTGGGAAGGTGTATGACGAAAACGGTAAAGAAACCAATCGCATTCACGTATACGGCAAGAAGTGGAACTACGCACCGGCCGGTTATAAGGCAGTGATGTTCAGCCTCTGGGAACAGATGTTTTAGGATGCGCAAAGAAAGAACAGAGTTTTGTATTTAACATTACAGCCGGGTTTTCCCAGCGATCGGTTCTCAGAGAAACAAGACTGCGTGGTCCCTGTTCTTTCTTAACGCATCCTACTAATGCATTCAGGAAGCGATTCGTGATTAAACCAATCTATTTGGATTACAACGGCACGACGCCGCATGCGCCCGAAGTGGTCGCTGCCATGCGGCCTTTTCTCGAAGTCGAGTTCGGCAACCCATCCAGCTCGCACTGGTACGGCATCGCCCCCAAACAGGCAGTGGAGTCCGCGCGAAAGCAGGTGGCCGGGATCCTCAACTGCCGGCCGCAGGAGCTGTTCTTCACCAGCGGCGGCACCGAGTCGAATAACCATGCCATCAGAGGGACGGCACGCGCTCTGCGTGCCAGGGGAAACCACATCATCACCGGCGCCTTCGAACACCCAGCGGTGCTGGAGGTCTGCCGCTATCTGGAAAAGGAAGGTTTCGAGACGACTTTTTTACCGGTCACTGGCGACGGACTCGTGGACCCGGCTGAGGTAGAAAAAGCCATCCGCCCGACCACCGTTCTGATCACCATCATGCACGCCAACAACGAAGTGGGCACAATCCAGCCGATCGCACAGATATCGCAAATCGCCAAGGAACACGGAATCGTTATGCACACCGACGCCGCTCAGTCGGTGGGCAAGATTCCGACCGATGTTCAGGACCTCGACGTCGACCTCTTGTCGGTAGCCGGACACAAGGTCTACGCACCCAAGGGCATCGGAGCCCTCTACGTCCGCCCGCCTCTGAAGCCGGAGAAGTTCTGTCATGGCGCCGGACAGGAGCGGGGCTGGCGCGCCGGAACCGAAAACGTCCTCGAGATTGTTGGTTTGGGAAAGGCCTGCGAGATCGCCGCCCGGGATCTGCAGCGAAACATGGCCCACATGCAGCGGTTGCGGGATCGGCTGCATAAGGGGTTGGCCGCCGAACTGACCGACGTGCGCCTAAACGGTCATTCGGTGAAACGCCTGCCGAACACACTCAGCCTGTCGTTCAAAGGAGTGGAAGCCAACCGCATCCTGGAAGAAATCGGATTGGAGCTAGCCGCCTCCGCCGGAGCCGCCTGCCATTCGGACACGGTAGAGATCTCCCACGTTCTAGAAGCCATGAAGGTGCCCCTGGAGTGGGCCAAGGGCACCCTGCGCTTCAGTGTCGGACGGATGACCACCACGGAGGAAATCGACAAAGCGATTGATATTTTAACCAGGGCTGTAAAAAAGTTGAGAAAAGAGAAACTGTAGCGTTGCGGTTACCTCACTTCTGAAATTATCTTCTTCAACCTTTCCGGGATATCCCACTCTCTCAAAAGCGCGGCCACGCTGATCGGGACCGCCTCTTCCCAGGATTGCCCCCGCACCATCCTCGACCGCACGTCATTGCCGCTGATCCCTTTTCTATCGGGGCTGACTTCCCAGAGGACGTGAACTTTTAGACCCAGCGATTCGAAGTAACTCTTCTTACGGCGCCCCCAGTCGTCATAGATCGACAGAAAAAAAACGGCGTCGAGCGGCACGTAATGTCGATACAGCTCGGGCATGCTGATGGGCATGGGGACGATGGAGAAATCCGTCCATTCAACGCCGGCTTCCGCCAGCGCAGCCCTCAAGAGCCGATAGCGTTCAAAATAGGTTAGGGGATTGGCGAGGTCGCTGCTGCGATGGCGGTCGGTCTGTTCCTCCTTGACGAGGGAGGGGTCCGGATTGGTGATACCGACCACCAGATGTTTACACAGCGATTTACCGGCCAGAAGGTATTTCATATGGTCATTGTGAAGAACCTGAAATCTCCCGTGTATGACGCCGACATCGTATTCAAAATTGTTGGTTGGCATCTCTATCTTTCGCAACCCGTTTTAACCGCTGACGCTGGCGGTCGGGAACCCGCATCTGTGCACCTGAACCAGGCATGGAATCAGATGCTGATGACCTTGTCCGCCAATTGCATGGCCGTTACGATGTCGAGCATGTTGGTTGTTTCACCGACCTGTTTTCTTTCCAGCAGGTTGAAGTGGTCGAGGCACGTGCCGCAGACAAGGATGCAGAGGCCGGTTTCCTCGTAGTCTTCCAGATCGGCCAGCACCTCGGAACCGTCAATGGTAAGTTTGACACCGTTGTTGACAAATACCAGCCGCCATAACTCAGGACCCATTTCTTTGAGGGTTCTGATAAAGTTGACCATGAGCTTGAGCCCCAGCTCATCGTCTCCAAAACCGATCCGGTCCGTGGCACACATGACCATAATCTTCTTTAGTTCGATGTTGCCCTCAGACTGAGGCTTCGGGGTTTCTTTTTTTCGCAGCGTCGCGGTACACTTCCCGACGACGACATAATCGCCGCCCTGTTTTTCCAGAGCGGTTTCAAATCCCTGTGACTCGAGAAACCGTTTGACATTCTGCTGGGATGCGGCGGTGTCAACAACGACCCTGACCGCGTCCGCCTTTTCCTGTTCCACCACGGCCTTGGTTTGCAACACCGGCGCGGGGCAAGACAGACCGCGGGCATCGATTTCTTTCATATATCCTTCCTCACTATTTTAAAATGATCTTTTCCTTTGGCTCAGCGACGACCTCTCCAATGATCTTCGATTCCGTCGCATTTTTTTTCACCAGGCCTTCGAGCAATCGGTCTGCATTTTCTTCACCGATACAAATCAGCAGCCCCCCTGAGGTCTGGGGGTCGAAGAGAAGATCCTGAATCAGGGGGTCAATGCCGGTTGAAAACTCTACCAAAGCCTCCCGGAATTCCCTGTTCTTGAACGCGCCGGCCGGCAGCAGTCCGCAGCCGGCGTATTCGATCGCTTCGGGCAGAATGGGAATATCCGCCGCTCGTAAAACAACCCCGTACCCGGTCCCAACGACCATTTCCGCTAAGTGCCCCAGCAGACCGAATCCGGTCACATCGGTGCAGGCGTGTATCGGAAAACGTGCCATTACAGTTGCGGCGTCCCGGTTCAGAGTGGCCATCAGTCTGATCACTTTGTCGATCACGTCTGTCGATGCCAGTCCGCCCTTTATGGCCGTGTTGATCACACCGGTACCCAATGGTTTGGTCAGAACGAGCCGGTCACCAGGTTTCATGCCGCGCTTGGTCAGGACCCTCTTCGGATGGACGAATCCGGTCACCGACAGGCCGTATTTGAGTTCGCTGTCTTCGATGCTGTGGCCGCCGACCAGCGCGACGCCGGCCTCTTTCATTTTGTCGAGGCCGCCCGCGAGTATCTGCCGCAGGATGGAGAGGTCCATCTGCTTGATCGGAAAGCCGACCAGGTTCATGGCGGTTTTCGGCTCTCCCCCCATGGCGTAGATATCGCTCAGAGCGTTGGCCGCGGCGATCTGGCCAAACCAGTAAGGATCGTCTACGATCGGCGTGAAAAAATCGACGGTCTGGATCAATGCGAGGTCCTCGGAAATCCTATAGACCCCGGCATCGTCCGCCCGCTCCAATCCGACAATCACGTTTGGGTCGGTCGGGATGTCAAGCCCGCAAAGTGCTCTGGCCAGGTCCCCTGGCGGCAGCTTGGACGCTCAGCCGGCGCCTTTCACAGTTTGGGTCAACCGGAATTTCTTCGTTTCACTCATTATCCATCACCCTTTGCTCGTTTATTTTTCCCCTTATTGAGAGGCAACAACTGATGGAATGTGTTTGGTGTTTAGTATTATGTTTTTAGTCGCGTACACGTGCTTCATTCCAAACACCAAATACCAAACACAAAACACTATCCCTTAGATATCGACTCCAGACGGCATCCAAGCGCCTTCACGATGTCTTCCGGTGCCATCTTCAGCATCACGCCCCGCTGACCGGCGTTGATGAGCACTTCCGCGTATTCTCGGATTCGCTTTTCCATGACGGACGGCAGCGCCTGTTTCGTGCCGAACGGGCTGATGCCGCCCACCAGGTATCCAGTCAGGCGCTCGGCCGTGGCGGTATCGGCCATGGCCGCGCGCTTTACCGCAAACACCTGGGCCAGCTGCTTCAAATCCAGTTGCCGGTCTCCGGGCAGCAGCGCCAGGCAGTAATTCCTCCTCCCCAGGTCGACGACCAGGGTCTTGACGGTCCGATCGAGTGGAAAACCGGTGGCGCGTGCCGCGAACTCGGCCCCTTTTTCTTCATGCTCATATTTGACCAACTCGAACGAGACGTCATTCCGATTGAGGTATTGTATGGCCCGGGTGGACATGGGCTCCCTCACGTCGCCCCTTTAAAGGGACAGGACAGCTCGACCGCCCGAAAAACATGCAGTCGACCGCAGAATGGACAAGGCCTGTTGAGCGCCACCTTCGCGTCCAGCGTTCTGTTCCCGTCCAAATCGGTTGTAACGCCGCGGTTGTCAACGATTCTGAAATCGGCGCTTTCGAAGGACCGATTTTCTTCCGGACAAACAAATAGAAACTCCATCGATAGAAACCCTCGGTTATGCGCTTCTCGAAATTTTA
>JBATHN010000593.1:0-17796 GCA_049666885.1 Desulfobacterales bacterium | reverse complement strand
ATAGTGCACTATGCGGGACGACATCTGACGCCGTAGATGCGGCAACCTCGACAATCCCAAAGGGTTTCAAATTTAAAAAACCAAGTCCGATAGGATTCCTTGTATAATAAATAAATTTCCCCTTCGTTTGAAATTAGAAACGCTCACTTTTGGTTTAAGTTTGTCCTGTCAAACTAAAAGGTGAAATTTGATTGAGCCGGTCTCTTTCTGAATCGGATAGGTCGGCATCCATCTCGGCGGCGGTATACGGAAACATCCGGATGAGTGACAGTTTGAATGATTCGGAAAAAAGGGCTTCCAGTTCCTCATTGGCAGCCTTGAGGTTCGAAAAAAACCACAATTTTCCGCCCTCGTAATTCCACATGAGATCGTAAATATGGGGAGTGGCTGGAATACGCAGGCTCATACGGTGCAGAACCTCCTCTTTGAGCATTTTTTTTTCATTTCGGGAAAAAAATTGGCGCCCGCTTGCAGCCAATCGTTTTGTTTCTTCGATGGAGAAATGTTTTTTTAATATTTTAGTTGGAATACTTTTTTTGTCGACACGCAGCGAAAATATCATATATGAACCGAAAAGATGGTTAGATCCCTCAAATTCCGGTGCAAACGGATTTTCGAAGGAGGTCCAACCACAAGATTTTTCAGCGGCATCGTTGTCAATGTCCAAAACGGCATGCCTTTTAAGTGCAAGGGCAATTGTATCAAGGACGGGTTCTTCTATTTGTCCTTGGACGCGGTATCGCGTGATCGATACACTCTGTGACAGCAAACCCATAAAAGCAGTATCCTGAAAAGAATCGGTTTAAAGCGTGACGGATCCGTAAAAAGCCCGATACCTGCGTTATGCTTAATTTCTCATCACTGCGGCGTACCATAAGTACGCCTCATTCCTCAAAATTCGCAAGCCTTGATCTAGGGCTTTTTACGAATCCGTCTAAATTGAGACTTTTTACGAGTTCATCAAAGCGTAATACCAACAAATTGTGGTCAATTAACGAAAAACAAACATATATAGCGTATTTATCACTTGAAGACAAGACATTTATTGTCCGTGGATAAGAGATGCCGATGAAATTCAGCGCTGATTTTCACATCCATTCCGTGAACCGCTGCAGTGGCCGCAATTTTACTTGAGCCCGGTCAATAAATTGTGTATCATTATAGAATGATGCGTTTGAAACCGTACCGATAGAATCGATGGGGCAGAAGGCTATTTTAATGAAGCACCCGCAGGGGGGCGCTTTTATCGGAAGGATGCGGAGCGAGGAAACACGCGACTCATGATGGCGGGCAACACCCTCAGGTATATTAAACCTTTTTTAGGTCTATTGGCGGCGGTGGTAATGATGGTCTTATTGTCATCTGAACCTCTTCGGGCCGATATTTACATGTATGTCGACCGGGATGGGGTGGTCCACTTCACCAACGCCCCGACGGCCTCCGAAAACGATTATCGCGTTTACGTTAAAGAAAAGAAAGTCTATTCCTCTCAGATCTATTCCCCCCAAAGCTTCGAAGACTATATAAGGCAGGCATCCGACCGTTACGGCATTGCTTTTCCCTTGCTTAAAGCCATTATTAAAGCCGAATCAGATTTCAACCCGCGGGCAGTGTCAAAAAAAGGCGCCATGGGACTTATGCAGATCATGCCCGAGAACATCAAGGCCATGAACATCGATAATCCGTTCGACCCCTTGGAAAACATCCTTGGAGGTGCCCGCTATTTTAGGGAAATGCTCGACCGTTTCGAAGGCCATCTGTCCCTGTCGCTGGCGGCCTACAACGCCGGCCCGACGGCGGTTGAGCGTTACAATAATCAAATTCCGCCTTACAAAGAGACAGAAAACTACATTGAGCGCGTTTTAAAGTTCTACACTTCCTACCAGTACTAAGGGCCCCAGCAAAAAATAATTCCACATCTTGCTTGCCTTTTGTCCCGTCTACCGCGTTACATCCACCGACACGTATCTCGATATGCGTCGCTGAATGTGCCTTGTAGACGAGCCAAAATCCGGCGCAATCTTGCGGAATTATTTCTTACCGTGACCCTAATCTGCTGTTGACCATTTTCCTTCGGCGCCAATTCCTCTACCGCCGTTTTCTATCAATTTCCGTCAATCAACCGCTCTCAACACAATCCCGGTCCGGTTGGGCAAATAGAGACTGAGGTGATGTCGGCCGGGCACGGGATCACCGGTGGTAAAATGCTCCTGGTCCTGCGTCAGACGCCCGTGTCCGCCGAATTCAATACTGTCGCTGTCCAGGATCATGCGGTACTTTCCGGGTGGCGCCACGATCCGATAATCGCTGTAAGAGTGGTGGGGGTGAAAGTTAAACACAAAAACGAGGCCGGCGCGTTCGAATGCGATGATTTTATTTTCCGAGTGCTCGTGAAAAATACGAGGAGCGGGTGTATCCAAGAGCTTGACGGTTTTTACCAGCGTAATCATCTGCCTGTCGAACCGCGCCAGAAGGTGGTATTTAAGATTGACGTCATCCATCAAGTGCCACTGCCGGCGGGCATAACGATACGACCAGTTATTCCCCGGTCGCGGAAAATCGATCCATTCGGGGTGACCGAATTCGTTGCCCATGAAATTGAGATAACCCTCATCGGCAGTGGCTATCGTGATCAACCGGATGATCTTGTGAAGGGCCATGCCGCGCGCGACCCGCAGGTTGTTGTCGGTTACCTGCATGTGTTCGTACATGTCGGCCCCGATCAACCTGAAAATGAGCGATTGATCTCCCACCAGGGCCTGGTCGTGGGATTCGGCATAGCTGATGGTTTTTTCATCGGCCCGCCGGTTGTTCAATTCATACCAGAGATGACCCAGCGGCCAATCCTCGTCCCGTGTCTCTTTAATCAAGCGGATCCAAAGATCCGGAACGCCCATGGAAAAGCGATAATCGAAACCGTATCCGCCATTGGCGTCCCGAACCGCGAGACCCGGCATACCGCTGATATCTTCGGCGATCGTGATCGCCTGTGGTCGAACCGCGTGAATCAAACGGTTGGCCAGACCCAGGTAGACCAGGGCATCTTCGTCCACGTTATCATCGAAGTAATCCTGGTAGGATGTGAAGGCCGTGCCGAGGCCATGATGCTGGTAGAGCATGCTGGTGATGCCGTCGAAGCGGAAGCCGTCGAACTGAAATTCATCGAGCCAATAGCGGCAATTCGAGAGCAGAAAGTGCAGGACCTGGTGTTTTCCATAATCGAAAAGTCGTGAATCCCAGGCCACATGATGGCCGCGGGGCCCCGCGTGAAAATATTGGTAGGAGGTACCGTCGAAACGGCTGAGACCCTCGACTTCGTTGGATACGGCATGCGAGTGAATCAGGTCCATAAGGACCCTCAACCCGCAACCGTGGGCGGTGTCGACCAGGGCCTTCAGGTCTTCTGGTGTTCCAAAACGGGATGAGGGGGCGAAGAAATTCGAAACCTGATAACCGAACGAGCCGTAAAACGGGTGCTCCATAACGGCCATCAGTTGCAGTGTGTTGTAACCGGCGGCCACGATGCGTGGCAGAATGCCGAGTGTGAAATCTCTGAAGCTGCCGATTTTTTCTTCATCCTGGGCCATACCCACGTGGGCTTCGTAGATCAGGGGCGGCTCGCTCAAATGATGGGAGTTGCTGTTTTTCCACCGATATGGTTCCGGCGGTCGCCAGACCTGGGCATTGAATATAAGGGTGTCCGGGTCTTGAACCACCCTGCGGGCATAAGCCGGGATCCGGTCGCCGTTGCCGTCCGGCCAGTGGATCCGCAAGCGGTAAAAATTTTGGTGTTCCAGTTTTTCAGACGGCAGGCGAATCTCCCAAACTCCGTCGGCGCCGGTTTTTTCGAGGGCAAAAGCTTTCTTTTCCGTCCAATCGGTCATGTCCCCGATCAGGTAAACGGCATCCGCGTTTGGTGCCCATTCGCGAAAAATCCAGACGTTTTTACGGAAGTGCAGCCCAAAAAATTCGTGCCCGCTTGCAAAGTCGTCCAGGCTGATTTTACCGCCGGTGAGGCGGTTTTGCGTATTTTCCAGACGTGTCAACCTGCGGTGAATCGAACCAGCATAAGGTTCCAGCAACGGATCGTTTTCGAGAAGGGAGAGCATGCGCTTCTCAATTGGCTTCACGGCAGCACCGGACCTTGGCTATGGTCTCAATCTGAAACAACTTACGAGACCAGGGTTTGCAACGAGATGCTTCTTAGGCGATTCAGACTTCCGCCGGCACGGCATCCGATTTGGGGATCAGTGGACGGTTAAGCATTTTTTCATACAGTTCCGTGTAGACGCGCGCAGTCCTGTCATGGGTGAATTCAGCGGCGCTCGTCCTCATCACACGCACGATCTGCTGAGCCTTGGTCTCAGATGGCAGACCGTAAAAACTCATGGCCTGCTCAACAGCCCACAGCAAGCCGGTGGCATCAAAGTCCTCGAAAAGAAATCCGTTGCCGGTGTTGCGGTCGACGTCCATGTGGGTAATCGTATCATGGATACCGCCCGTGTCGTGGGCCACCGGCAGTGAACCGTAAATCGGCGCAATCATCTGCGGAAGACCGCAGGGTTCATAGAGGGAAGGCATGAGGATAAAATCGGAGGCGGCATAAGCCAGGTGTTCCAACTGTTCGTTGAAGTCACAGATCGCCACCCTTTTGTTAAATTGGTGCTGGCTGACGATATCCTGAAAAACTTTCTGGAACGGGCCGTCGGCAACGAATACCATCTCGAGGTTCTGCTTCCAGTAGCCGGAAATCACCTTGTAAAATATATCCGCCAGCAACTGGCAGCCTTTTTGAACCGGATCGAGACGTGAAGGCCAGAAAAACAGCGGGGCCAGTGGGTCTTGAATGAGTCCGAGATTGCGTTGCAGGAAGCGTTTGTTTTCCTGTTTCGCTTCCACATGGGTGTCGGGGCCGAATGATACCTTAAGGTCCCTGTCGGTCTGTGGATCGAAAGCGGGGTCCGGAGCATTCAGGATACCGGCTGCACAATCCGAGTTCCATTTGTTGACGATTTCATGTCGCAGGTGCGGTTGGATGAAATCACGTGGACCGCTAACGATCTCTTTGAGGAAATTGGGGCTCACCGTGTTGATAAAATGGGCTGCAAAGACGCCGCTGGTGAGGAAATCGATCGGATTGGTCTCTCTCGCTGTCTCGTAATCGGTGGCCATGACCTCGAAAAAGAGATTCTGCCAGAAGAAGGCTCCATCGATCCCCCTGTCTTCGATCTGCGCTAAAGTCGCTTTGACCGTGTAGAGGTTGTGGATCGTAAAAAGGCACGGGATCCGCATTTGCCGTGCCATGGCGGGAATCAGACCGGTCATCCAGTCGTTGCAGTGAATCAAATCCGGTTCGACACGCGGTACAATGGTGTTCATCACCTCGCGCTGAAACGCCAGGGCCAGTTTCAAGTTCTCTTCACCGTAGGATGAATAGACACGATTCAGATAAAAAAAGGCGCGGTCTTCCGCAAGGTGAACACGCTCATCAGGCATTTTGCGCCTGATTCGGTAAAGTTCTTTTTTTAAAAAGGGCGTCACGTTGTCGCTGAAGATATTGCGGTAGTTGGGAATGGCGACATGGACATCCACGCCTTGATCGAGCAAGGCGGTGATCAAAGCGGCCGAGACGTCTGCAAGACCACCGGCCTTGGCCGTAAAGTAGTTGGATAGATTGCCCATGCGGTCCGGCAGGTATGTGACCTCCGGGGTGACGATAAGCACCCGTGGATTGCGCCGCCGGTTATCTTTCATCGCGGAGATTCCTTTCCAAGAGGTCACGATTCATTAAAAAAGTTATTTTTGAGTGAGCCCCTAACCAAGAGGTCAGGCGGCCCAAGTCAAAAAATTCGGATTGAATTTAATTCGCTGGTCGCCGCGGGGGGTTACGCGGGCAGTGAATCCGAAGCGACCCGCGGTGTCGCAGGTTAACGAGCAACTGTAAAGGTAGATGCCGTTGCCTCTATCCTCTTGGACGCTCATCGGTTGGTTGTTGCTGGCCGACAAGGTGTCGACCGATTTCATACTGCCGTAATACAGCTCGACATCGACTTCCTCCGGTTTGAGCTCGCCCAGTTGGACAACCGTCGATACCCGGAAATCTTCTCCGACTCGAAAGGGCCCGTTCGCATCCCTCTCCGGTATTTCGACCCGGATGCTCTCCCAAAAGCTGCCGAGGCGCTCGTGCTGCCGGTTGAGCTCCTCGGCCGCCTCGGCCGAATTCTGCAGCAGCGTATGATAATTTTTAGCCGCCCGGGTGTAAAATTTCTCCTCATAGTGCTTGACCATGCACTGGGCGCAGAATTCCTGCATGGCCATTTTGATCGACTCTTTCATCATATGGATCCACCGCGTCGGTGCATCGCCGTTTTTCCGCTCATAGAAACAAGGAATCACCTCGTTTTCCAGAATGTTGTAAAGAGCCTGGCTTTCAACGGCGTCTTGGTAAGCGTGATCGTCGTATTCCTCGCCGTTTCCGATTCGCCAGCCGCGATCTTCCTGGTATCCTTCACACCACCAACCGTCCATAATGCTGAGATTGAGCAAGCCGTTGGCGGCGGCCTTCATTCCGGATGTACCACAGGCCTCCATCGGCCGGCGGGGTGTGTTCAGCCAGACATCGGCTCCCTGGACGAGGTGCCGCGTGACATTGATGTCGTAATCTTCGATGAACGCCACCCTATGGCGCAGCGCCGGTCGGCGTGCAAAGTCAATCAGGCGCCTGATCAACTCCTTGCCTTCGTTGTCTTTCGGGTGGGCCTTGCCGGCAAGGATAATCTGAACCGGACGGGATGAATTCGTGAGCAGCGCTTCCAGGCGATCCGGGTCATGCAGCAGCAGGGTAGCCCTTTTGTAGGTGGCGAAGCGGCGAGCAAAACCAATGGTCAACACTTCCTGGTCGAGAATCGATTCGGCCGTTTCCATTACCGAGCGGGGAGCATTGCGCCGTCCGTATTGCCTGAGCATATGGCTCCGACACATTCGGATCAACCGGGAGCGGGCCATTTCATGCGAGCGCCAGAGTTCTTCATCGTATATCTCATCCACGCGCTCGGTCATTTCGGTGTCCCAGGTATGCAGTTGCCAGTCCGGTCCGAGGTAGCGTTCGAAAAGCAATGAGAGTTCGATCGAGATCCAGGAAGCGATATGGACGCCGTTGGTAACGTGGGTGATCGGCACCTCGTCGTTCGGTCGTCCGGCCCACACATGGGCCCACATTCGGCGGGCCACGGCACCGTGCAACTCGCTGACCCCGTTGCAGTATTGGGACAGGTTCATGGCCAGAACGAACATGGAAAGCGGGCTATCGATGCCGGAGCTGGGTGCTTGACCCAAGGCGAGAATTTCCCTGATGCCGATACCGAGTTTTTGCTCGAAGGGGGCCAAGTAGGGCTGGACGCTGTCGATCGGAAACTCGTCATGGCCGGCTGCCACAGGGGTGTGAGTGGTAAAGACCATAGCACGCGGAACGATCTCCATGGCCGTTTTCAAATCGATATTGTTTTGTTCCATCACGGCCACCAGCCGTTCCAATCCGGCAAAAGCGCAATGGCCTTCATTCATGTGACAGACGCTCGGTTCGATGCCCAACAATGTCAACGCCCGCATACCACCGATACCCAGCAGTATTTCCTGTGCCAGGCGCAACTTTTCATCACCGACGTAGAGCCGGGCGGTTATTTCACGAATATCGGCTGTGTTTTCCGGGATGTTGGTGTCCAGGAGATACAATGGAATCCTGCCGACCATCAACACCCAAACGATGGCTTTGAACGGACCGTTCGGTCCCTGGACGGTAATCGTCAATTCATTGCCGGCCGGATCTTTGGCGCGCCGCACCGGTAAATGATAGAGATCGGATTCCGGATATTCCTCCTGCTGCCACCCTGAGGGATCGAGAAACTGGTGAAAGTAGCCGCGGCGGTAGAGCAAACCGACGGCAACCATCGGCAAATTGAGGTCCGATGCCGCTTTGAGATGGTCGCCGGAGAGCACTCCCAGGCCGCCGGCGAAAAAAGGCAGACTTTCATGGATGCCGAACTCCATCGAGAAATAAGCAATGATATCGTCCTTACTGTATTTGGAGGTCGTTAAATCGCCCGGCTTGAGAATCTGGGTTTCAAAATTTCTTTTCACCCGTTCCAAGTGCGCCAGGAAACTGGCGTCGTGGGCCAGACCTTCGAGACGCTCTTGTCGAATCATGGTCGAAAACACTATTGGATTATGGCCGGACTCTTCCCAAAGTCGCGGATCGATTCGTCGGAAGAGTTCGATGGCATCGAGGTTCCAACTCCACCAAAGATTGCGGGAGAGTGTCTCGAGGAAAAGCAAAGGCTTTGGTGTATACGGAAACACCTGAAATGTTTCAAAATGACTCATAAAAATGGATCCTTTTTATCATCGTGGGTGATTGGATTATGGACGGTATCTATGGCCCATATTCATAAAATTTCTATTTTTATATCATATTGGCTTAATGTAAAGGATCATTTTGGTAATCGTTCATCTTAGTCCCTTATCACTGACATTGTATTTATTTGGTGCACAAAAATTTTTGGAATCTCAGGAAACAGTTATTAATCAAAGATCTGCAGAGATTAAAAATAAATCCAACTATTTTAAAATATTTGGTTCCATCTTGTCCGGGTCGGGATTACCCTTTTTGAAGGGATGGACATTTTCAAGCGGATAACGTCAACCAGACCCGCAGCAGTTCACTCACCCCCCAGGCTTGAGCATCGCAGCCGCGCGGAATATGCGGGAAATCGCCGTCCAGAATTTCAGGCACGTGACCGATACACCCTTTATTGATCAACTCGGTACTGCTGCCGAGCCAGGCCAAAGCCGTCTGGCAGCCATCTTTCCCATACTCCTTGGCCCAGGCTTCACAAAAGGAGGGAAAAAGCCAGGTCCAGGCCGTACCGTTGTGGTAGGCCGGCTTGCGCCGGCTGTCTTCGTCACCGACATACCGGCCTTGATAGGGGTGATGCGGGTCGTTGACCAGCCGTCCGTTGTGAAAGACCGCAATCGGGCGCACGATTTCTTTATCTGCAAGGCTCCTGATGGCCCCGGGCACCAGCAACGTCTCGCAGGCCGCCAGAACCGAACGGGCAATGGCCGGGTCATCGAGGGCATCCAGCGTCAGAACCAGCAATTGGTTGGGTCTGAGAGCATCGTCCGGATCGGCGGCTTGCGCCGCCGTGCCGGACACGGCGTGCAGACAGTCCGAGAAATAGCCCCTGTCTTCATTGAAATAAAGCGTGACGAGGGACGATGCGACCTGCCGCATGAGTTTCTGCCATCGCTCACGGCCGTTGGTATCGATATGGCTCAGAAATTTCAACGCCCGGTGCCACAAGGCCTGAATCTCGATCGGGTACCCTTCACGGGGGGTGGCGGCGGGGTGATTGGTGTCCATCCAGGTGAAGTGCGCCGGGCTGAAAATCAGACCGGAAGCCGGATCCATCCGAATCCCGTTGGGAGTTCCGTTTATCAACGACTCTGCCATTGCCACCAGTATCGCGCGGATGGTTCGGTCACTCCAGGTGCTGTCCAGAAATTCTTCACTGCCTTCGGCAGCTATCAGGTCGGCGCAGGCCGTAAATAACCACAGGGGGGCATCGGAGGTGTCACGGTTGCCGGCGTCCTTTCCGCGGATCATGTTCGGAATGGTGCCTTCTTTCTCGAACTGTCCGAACTGTTTCAGCACGGCGCGGGCGGCTTTCCACCGGCCGGCGGCGACCAATCCGCGAACGACAATCAAAGAATCCCGACCCCAGTCGAGAAACCAGGGATAGCCTGCGATGATCGATTTCAGGTCACCGCGCCGAACGACATATTGATCGAGGGCGGTTTTAAGGGCATCGATGGGATGCAATTCTGCACCAGCACCGGGCGATGGCGTTACCTGTGTGGTTCGATCGGATGCCCTGACAGCTATTGGGTCGTTACCGTCCTCGACGATTCCGGCCGTTAGGGTTTCCGTCCGATCACCCTCGAGAATCAAAGAAAAATAACCGGGGCTGAACAGATCCGAATTTGGGTCTAGACCGCGTTCGGCCTCCAGTGGATAATAGACCATGTACTGCCATTCGGGTTCCGAAACGAATTTTCCCCTTGAGACCGTCATTCTCAGGATAACCTCTGCCGCTGGGGTGAATGTGAATCCGTCGGTCAGTCTTCGGATCGCGGCCGGCCAACGATTCTCCGGACCCAGATAGGCCTTGGTGGTTTCGTGAAAATTACGGAATTCAATGTCGGGCCGGAGAATCAACTGGACGGGGTTGCGGTCGCCCAACCGACGTCGGGCCATGCCGGCCGGATGGCGGTAAAAGGTGAGCCGAACGGCGTTTTTAAACGGGAGCATTTCGGCGGTGATGTTCAAACCAATCGATTCTCCCTGACCGGTCGGTATCTGAAACCGCCATTTACCCGTTCGATCACCGTCATAATGAAATGCGGTCAGACAATCATTTCCAATTTCCTGCGAGTAACCCTGGTAGACCACCCAAGCCCGGCAGCGGGTAAAAAGAATGCAGCGGTCTTCAGGGATCTCCAGGGCCAGATTGGCTGCCAACAGGGCATCGTAGCGGCTGTTGAGCTCACCCCAGGAAACCCCGGCCCGCAGCATGCCGCCCCGAGCATTGGTGCCCAAGTAGAGATATCTTTGGTGCAGCAGTTGCGAGCGACCGAATATATGCTTTATTCTCAAATCCTGAGGCCTGGGCAGACAGATGAGCGGTGCTTCGACGTGCCGACTGCCCTCGCCGCTGAAGACGCTGATTTTCAGGGTGAGGAAACAGGGTTTCCTGCGTGTCGGGAAAGGGCCACAAAGGGCAAAAAACGACCCGTCGCCTGCAGGCAGTCCGTCTTCACAGCCAAGGCTGCTCTTTTGGTCCGTGATATAGGCCCGAAAAGGAACATCGCTGCGAATCAAAAGGAAATGCCCCGGCGGCAGCATGACCTGCCGGCGCTGATCCTGTGGCCATTGCCAGGTGACGACTCTCGGCTCGTCGCCGTTTGGGTTGAGACGAGCGCAGAAACCCTTCGGGTCCCGGCGGAGCTCGCCGGCGGCCTGTTCCGGATCGAACGAGCCGATGTCCCCAGTTTCATTATAGAACGTGAACACATCGAGCGCCTTTGCACGATAACACTGCTGCAAGGACCGCTCGGGTTGGCGCAGAAAAACCGCGGTTGCCTTTTGAGCCAGATCGAGGTCTTCTGCGTTGGCCGAGAGACACAACACCTGGTAGGGGTCCAGTCGAATGGAGATCCGATCATCGTCGGCTTCTACCGTCACCGGTTGGCCGGTTAAAAGATCGAGGAACTGCGGCCCGGGCAGGCCTGTTGCCGAACCGCTCCAAGCAGCGGTCCTCGGTTGCTGATCATCGAGGTTGACCGCAATGATAAGCTTTTTGCCGGAAGCCGGATGGCTGCGCAACAGGACCAGATAATTGCCCTCCCCCTGTTGAACCAACTGAATATCACCGTCCTTTCCAAAAGCCGGATGAACTCGCAGCAGGGCGTTGAGGCGCCGGATCTCGGCCACCTGATTCATCTCGGCGCCCCAATTCAACGAAGCCGCGTTGTGGACATCGATTTTGTCGGTTGCAAACCATTCCACTCCGTTGGCAAAACCGAAACCGCCCTGTTGTGAAGACAGGGCACACAGGGCCGTTCGCATCCGCGCATAGTTCGGTGAACGGGCGGCCAGGCGCAAGTTGTCATGGGTTTCGGCAAAGTGCACCATGATCCCATCCTGACGAGAAATCTCGAAGACCGGTGGCAGGAAATATTCGATTTGGCCGCGGTCGTAGTTCTGGAACAGTTCGGAATACGCCCAGTTGAAATTTGCCCGGTTGAGCAGGTCGCGGGTCACAGAGAGTTTGCCGCCCAGACCCTCCAGTAAAAAAATCGTTTCGGGATACTGCTGCCGAACCCGCGCGATGATATACATCCAGGCCGCAACTGGAATCATATACCCGGCATCGCAACGGAAACCGTCCACACCACGCCAACACCATTTTAAGAGAACATCGGCCATATATTGCCAGAGGTCTCGATGGGAGTAGTCGAGTTTGGTTAAATCCTCCCACCGAACACCCCAGGCGCCCGGCACCTCTATCTGTCCGGCTTTGTCCCGTGACAGCCACTGGGGATGGGATTCGTGCAACCCCGCCGCCCAACCGGTATGGTTGATGGCGATGTCGATAATTATCTTGGCGTTGCGGGCGTGAATGGCATCCACCAGTTCAATGAATTGTTCCAGAGGTGTTGCCGCCGGGTCGAATTCGGCCAGGGCCGGGTCGACATCGGTGAAGCTCAAGGCAGCATATGGGCTTCCGAAACGCCCCATGCGCCCATAGGTTGTGGGGGTGGGATGAATGGGCAACAACTGCAGGATCCGGCAGCCGAGATCCCCGATAATGAAATCCAGCTCTCCGATGAGGTCGCGAAAGGTTCCGGAGGGTGGAATGACGGCGAATCCAGCTTGGTCGAGCGCGGTGATGCTCGCCGGATCCACGTGAGGCGTGAAAGTTCCCGATTTGTTGGGACCGAATTGCCGTACGAAGGCATTGTAGATGATATTTGCACAGCAGGTGTCCGCCGGTTCGACGTTAACCGCGGTATTGGCTCCGGTTGGCCACGCCGGCTGAGACGCACCCTCTTCGAGAAAGAAACATTTGGCCTCGAAATGCCCGGCTTCGCACAGGGGCAGGGTAATGCGAAAGTGACGCGGGTCGATGGCCACCATGGGTCGATCGAACCAGTCACGCCCCAGGGGAACTTCTTCCAACTGAACATTGCGGACGATTTCGTTACGGATCACCTTACCCGATCCGATGTTGGTCCTAAACCAGGCACTGCCCCGTCGCGACCGCTCCAGGGTTAGGTGAAACGTTAGGGTATCGCCACGATATTTCAGCATCCGGCATCCGGGTGCCGGTTCCTGGCGCAGCCAATCGCGTACGGTCATAATCTTTCGGGTTCCTTTTTTGGAATAAGAAATTTAACGGAAAGGGGGTTTGGGTCAAACGGAGTAAGCGGTGTTAAAAATTCAGGTCTTTTTCGATAACCGTGCCCTTTTCGACCACCGCTTGTGAGGCGCGGCTGTTTTTGATCTGGACCCGACCCGCGATCGTGACGTCGCGCTCGAATCGCACATCACCCGTGATTTTCAATGTCTCACAGTTGACCAGAGATGGTATGCCGGAATTGAAGCGCGCGTCGAAAAGATCGATTTTGGCGTAATATTTGGGGTCGAGGTCGACCGCGAGGGAGTCGGGGTGCCCTTTTTTTTGCCGCTCAGGGTTGACCACCAGGCTGCCGTTTGAATCGAAGACAAAGCAATCCGATCTGACTGCCAAAAGATCACTGCACATTTTGACCGGAAAAAACCGTGAACGGGGAACCCTGACGGCCGCGGCGCCGTCGAAAAGCGAGATGGCCGCACCCATTGCGGTTTCGATCTGGAAAACATCCGGACTGGTTTTGTCCCGCGGATCCAGATTTTTGGGGTTGAGGATCATCGGCAGGTAGATCGCCTTTTCTCTTCCGATCAGCTCCTTTAAAAATTCGAGATTAATCCAGATGTTGTTCGTGTTGAAGAAACGGTAGCGCTTGATATCCATGCACGCGTCTCTTTCCTCTTGCGGGCACTGGGCGATTTCCCTCAAAATGAGCCGGCCATTGGCCAGTCGGGCCAGATGACCGCCCTTGACGTCGGCGGTTGTTTTTTCAGCCACTTCCATCATAAAAGGAAATCTGTTTTCGGCAAAATATCCCAGCAGGGCGGCATCCATATTGGCGCCGAGGTTATCGGAATTGGAGATAAAGGCGTAAATCACACCCTCATCGAGCAGGCGGTGAAGCATTCCGGATGTGTAAAGCGCCGTATACACGTCTCCGTGTCCGGGCGGATTCCACTCGAGTTCCGGATTTTTCGGCCAGGAAGCCGGACTCAGATTACTCTTCATAATCTTGGGAAATTTGTGCTGCAGGAACGTCAGCGGCGGACGGTTGGGAACTATTTCTTTCAGAGCGACCAGGGTGTCGCGATGGGTGTTGAAGCTGTTCATCAACGCCATTTTGACACCGATGTTGCGCGCCTGCTTCACGATGATCTCGAGAAATGACTTGTCCTCTTTGACCTTGAGCAGGCTCTTGGCCCCGGTCAGGCCCATGCTGGTGCCCAAGCCACCGTTCAGTGTAATCCGCACAGCTTTTTTAAATGCCTTTGCGCCCGCAGCTTTGTAGGGCGCCAAGTTTTCGGCGGATTCGATTTCTTCCGGCGCCACGGCCGAGATGTCCCGGTCGTAAATCAGACCGGTTTCACCGGTGACAAGTTTGCGGTAGTAATAACTGAAGGTGTCGATGACTACCGACGGCAGCCCTTCTTTCTTCAGCTTTGCCTTAAACGACGGCAAATGGGCAAACTCCTGGTCAAAAGTCGTTTTCATTTATCCCCGGTGCAGCTCAACATGATGCCATCTGAAGCGGTTTAAAGAATCGGATCGATCCAACCCATGGGGTCACCGGCTCGACCGTATTGAATGTCGGTAAGCGCAGCATAGAATTTTTGGGCCAAGGGGCCGACCCGGCCTTCACCCACGGTGTAAACCCGATCTCCGTATTTAATTTCACCCACCGGTGAAATGACGGCCGCCGTGCCGGAGCCGAAAATTTCCTGCAGTTTTCCTGCTCCATGGGCTTCGATCAATTCGTCGATACTGATCAGCCGCTCGGTTATTTTCATATTCCAATGGTCGGCCAGTTTGATAACGCTGTCACGGGTGACGCCGGGGAGAATGCTGCCGTTGAGCTTCGGGGTGACGATCTCGCTGTCGATCACAAAAAAGATATTCATGGAGCCGACTTCTTCAAGGTATTTCTGCTCAACACCGTCCAGCCACAACACCTGAGTGTACCCTTCCAGGTGGGCCTTGTTTCCGGCCAGGAGGCTGGCGGCGTAGTTGCCGGGTGTCTTGGCCTCGCCGACACCGCCGCGAACGGCCCTGACATAGTCCCTGGTGACCCATATTTTTATCGGGTTGAAGCCTTCCGGATAATAAGCCCCGACGGGCGAGAGGATCACGAACAGCCGATAGGTATGAGATGCCCGGACCCCTAAAAATGGATCGGTGGCAATGATGGTCGGCCGGATGTAGAGCGATGTTTCCGGCGCCTGCGGTACCCATTCTTTTTCGATGCTGATCAACTGCTTGAGGGCTTCGAGAAAACCGTCCTCCTCGACTTCCGGAATGCACAGGCGGCGTGCGGACCGGTTCATGCGCTTAATGTTTTCGCGGGGACGAAACAGTTGAACACCGCCGTTTTCCGTTCGGTAGGCTTTCAATCCCTCAAAGACCCCTTGTCCGTAGTGCAGTACCATCGTGGCCGGATCCATGACGATCGGCCCGTAAGGTTCGATGCGCGGGTTGTGCCACCCCTTGTCGGGATCATAATCCATGTTGAACATGTGATCCGTGAAATGTGAACCGAAACCCAGGTGATGCTCGTCCGGTTTGGCTTTGAGTCGGTCGGCCTTCTTTATGGTTAACGACATGGCTTTCTCCTTGGCGGTAAATTGTTAATACCCAAATTTATTATATCAAGCGATATAGTAGATTTAGAGTTTAAATCAAGACTTAATTTGCGGCCGCATCCATTGAAGGTAAGCGTTCACAGGGCACCGCATCTGCATTGTTGTCGGGCACTTGAAGTACAAAAGTACGTCTGCGCGCCCGACGCCTTGCATCTGCGGCACCCTGTAAACGCTTACAATTAAGTGGTTTGAAGCGCATCGGACTTTGAAACCCTGTGAACGGTTACCATTGGAGAACACCAAAAAGACAAGGATTCTGCGGGTTGACATGCCCGTGGGGCTCGGATAGGGTGGGCTCAAAATTGTGTCCACGGATTACCGCAAACCTCTATAGGCTTTAGGTAAAGATTTTGGACTGCCTTATCGGTCGTCGGCGTATTACAATACAGCCTCCTCTCTCTGGCCTTGCCCAAACCGTTATCTTAAAGCCCATAGAAACATGAACGACAGAGAAAGGAATGGCATGCCAGACAGAGAAAACAAAGCCGGCATCGAGCCGATGCAGCTCGGCTTGGACAACCGGTTCAAATTCAGGTGCCACAAGGGCGTCGACTGTTTCACCAAATGCTGCCGAGGGATCAACATTGTCTTGACTCCCTATGACATCATCCGCCTCAAAAACCGATTGGAATTGTCATCGGAGGAATTTATAGCGCTCTACACAGACGTTCAGCTGCTGGAGAAAACCGATCTGCCGGTGGTGACCCTCAAACTCCTGGATGACGAACAGCAATCCTGTCCTTTTGTCAGGGACGATGGCTGTATCATTTACGAGGACAGACCCACCACCTGCCGGTATTATCCATTGGGTGTCGCCTCACTGAGTTACAGGGAAGGTGCGGATGAATCCGGATTTTATTTTTTTGTCAACGAGCCGCACTGCCACGGTTTCGAAGAAGATCAGGTGTGGACCGTACGTGATTGGCGGGAGGATCAAGGGGTCGACACGCGTGACGAGGTCAATGCCGAATGGACCGATCTCATGGTCCGCAAGCGCTCGTTTCCACCGAACATGAAGCTGACCGAACAGACCAAGAAGATGTTTTTTCTGGCCAGCTACAACATCGACAAGTTTAAAAAATTTGTATTCGAAAGTTCGTTTTTATCCTTATACGATGTCGACAGCGACACGTTGAATGCGATTCAAAAGGATGAAATCGCCTTGCTCAAATTCGGAATGAAGTGGTTGAAATGGCTGCTTTTTAAAGAGGGGGCTTTCAAACTCAACGCTGAAGCAGCGCAGAAACGACATAACGGGTAAGGGTCAAAGGTCACGGTAAGAAATAAAGCGATCAACTTTTAACTGTTGGCGCTCGCAAGGCACTGCCAGGATAGCCGATTTGTGCGCAACAATTTGAGATGATGACGGCGAATTGTTCGCAATATGTCATTCCGCCGTAACTCAGTATTCCTTGTAATACAAATCCTCCCAATTCGAGGGATCCTCCAGCCTTTCTGAGATGTTGACCCCGAAGAAGTCTCCCACCGGTTTGAAGATTTCGGGGTTTGCTTTCTGGACGGTGCGGGCGGCCCTGAGGACGACATCGATACCATTGCGGGTCATCTTCCCCAGCGGTTGACGGCAACCGCCGGAGGGCATTCCCAAGATGGACATCAGGGCTTTGACGGCCAAAGGGTTGCGGGCCCGGCAGACCACTTCGCCGTAAGGTGTTTTTTCCGTGGTTTTGACAGTCACCAAACCAAACAACGGTTCAATGGCAGAAAGAATAAGCCGCGCTTCGTCTTGTCGGTCTTCGCGCAGCAGGTTGACCATGCGGACGACGCTGCCCGGTGCGACGTTGGACGCCACGGAGATCACGCCGCCGGCCATGATTTGTGGGTCCGTCATCATGGCAAAGGTTATGCCGTCGTCGCCGGAGAGAATCGTAAAGTCCGGACCGCAACAGGCCCGGGTGTTTCTCATATTTTCCAGATTGCCGGTGGCTTCTTTGACGCTGCGAACATTTGGATGAGATTTGCTCAAAATGGCGAGGTCTTCTGGTAAAAGCTGAGCGCCCGTCCGCCCCGGAATGACGTAGGGGATAACCTGAACCTCCGGGAAGGCTTTTGCCACCGGTGCGACGTATTCCCGGCGAATCTCCAACGAACTGGGACCGTTGTAATAGGGGTCGACCAAAAGGACCGCATCGACACCGGCTTTGACGGCATGTTCGGTTGCAGCGAGTGACTCG
>JBATHN010000592.1:0-1774 GCA_049666885.1 Desulfobacterales bacterium | reverse complement strand
GATGAACAGATTTGTAAACAAAGCCTTAGAAGTGGTTTCAAAAGCCCATCTAACACTCACAAAGGTTCACCCGCCTCAAGCGGGCGGACAAGTTGCGGTGTTGTGGCCTTTCCTGGTCAATGTCCGGGGGCCCTTGCCCCTGACACTGAATACATACGCCCATGTATACTGCGTTTTTTCGTCGATCCACGCTTTGCACTTGGGCGTGATCTAAGGTTTTGGAAGCATTTCTATATAAAAATCTTATTGCTCATAACTCAATTATCGTTTATCGATAATGTCATAAGTACACGATTAGTAATTTAAAAAAGAGGTAAATCATTCTGACCGTTTTGAGGTCATAGACGCCGAGCATTTTATTCGATCGAGACCCAAAGAAGAGGAGAAAAAGATCAATGACTCTCGCAGGTGAAATGCTGCTTGAGCAGTCATCACAAGACACTATGAGGTTAGCGCTTTCCGGGCAGTGGAAACTCGGAGGCGCCTTGCCAAACGCCTCCGAAGTAGAGCAAGCAATCGAGCAAGCGCCGGGCATCCGAACTCTTTCTTTTAACACGCAGGATATGGCCGATTGGGATTCGGGTCTATTGATTTTCCTGGTGAGACTCCAAAAATTCTGCTCACAGCAAAAAATCCGCATCGAAGACGAAGGGTTGCCCCAGGGGGCCAAAAGACTGCTGACACTGGCTGCGGCAGTCCCGGAGAAAAAAGACGCCCGCAAGGCCGCGGGGCGGGTACCGTTCCTGGCCCACGTGGGAGACGAAACCGCTGGCTTCTTCCGCTCGGCCGGCGAGCTGCTGGCGTTTATCGGCGACACGGTGATTGCCGTAATGAACCTGCTGCGCGGCAAGGCCCAGTATCGACGCAGCGATCTTATGCTGATCATCGAAGCCTGCGGCGGCCAGGCACTGCCGATCGTCTCTCTGATTTCATTTCTGGTGGGATCGATCCTGGCCTTTATCGGGGCGATCCAACTGAAACTGTTCGGGGCGGAAATCTATGTGGCAAACTTGGTGGGCATTGCCATGGTGCGCCTGATGGCCGCGATCATGACCGGCATCGTCATGGCCGGCCGCACCGGGGGCGCTTTTGCCGCCCAGCTGGGCACGATGCAGGTGAACCAGGAGATCGACGCCTTGAAAACCCTGGGCATATCGCCGATGGAGTTTCTGGTGCTCCCGCGCATGCTGGCCTTGGCCCTGATGATGCCCCTGCTGTGCCTGTATGCCAATGTCATGGGTATCCTGGGGGGCATGGTGGTGGGTGTGGGGATGCTCGATATCGGTTTGGTTCAGTACTACAACCAGACGGTCAACGGAATCAATCTCTGGAACCTGGGTATCGGTTTGTTTTCCGGAACAGTGTTCGGCGTGATCGTGGCATTGTCCGGCTGCATGCGGGGAATGCAGTGCGGGCGCAGCGCCTCGGCAGTCGGCGATGCGGCCACCTCGGCGGTGGTGACGGCCATCGTCGGAATTATCGTTTCGACGGCGTTGATTACGGTACTGTGTAATATGCTGGGCATATGAGTCGGTTAGGCCGGTTGGCCCGTTAGCCGGTTGATCGGTTGGCCGGCTTTATACCATCGTAACAGGATAAAATGAACATAGTAGGAGAAAATGGCTGAGAAAGAAGCTCATATAACGGTACGGGATCTGACCATGGCTTATGGCGACTTCGTGCTCATGCGCGATCTGACGTTTACGATCAACCGGGGGGACATCTTTATCATCATGGGCGGCAGCGGCTGCGGCAAGAGCACCATGATGACCAT
>JBATHN010000591.1:0-2499 GCA_049666885.1 Desulfobacterales bacterium | reverse complement strand
TGGAGAAACACTCCCAGATATTCGGGCATTTAGCTTCCTGACAAACGGTGTGCAGCCGCCCCCGGTTCATCAGCCTGCGGATTTTTTCGTACTCAGGCCCGCTGGGCAGCCGCCGGGTCAGCCAGGGGGGTTTCTTGGTTTTGGTTCTCAATTCAACGCTTCCTTGCTATTGATGGTCTCTTAATGAGTCAGAATTCAGACGGCTTTGTAAAAATTTCAAGATCAAGGCGCACAAATTCATCTGAATGAGGCGTACTTATCGTACGCTGCAATGAGGATGAATGCAGCGCAACGTAGATATTGGACTTTTTACGAAGTCGTCACGATTCAGATGTCGTTAAGTCGTCGACTTCGTCCCGCTCTATCGGCACCAACTCGGTGCCGAAAACGGTCTGCATGTGACCTTTGAAAACGCGCCGCACGGACGGTATAGTCAGCGACCGGCCGGATGCCAGTTTCAGCGATGTGACCCCCACGTCGGGAAGGCCGCACGGGTTGATCCAGCTGAAGGGTTCCAGTGACACGTCGACGTTGAAGGCCAGACCATGGTAGGTGATTCCGCGGCGAATGGCGATACCGATGCTTCCCATTTTGCTGTTGCCGACCCAGATACCGCGGTTGGCCGGGTTGCGCTCGGCAGCCACTCCCCACTCGGCGGCGGTGCGGATCATCACTTCTTCCAGAAAATAGACGAAGTCTTTGACACCCATTATGGCTGCCTCCAGGTCGAGGACCAGGTAGGCCACCAGCTGGCCCGGGCCGTGATAGGTGATGTTGCCGCCCCGTTCGGCCTGGATGACCTGAATACCAACGTTTGCGAGGAAGTCCGTCGGAACGATCAGGTTTTCCCGGCCGCCGCGGCGGCCCAGGGTGAAAACCGGCGGGTGTTCGAGTAAAATAAGAAGATCGGTAGCCAGGGCACCGGTCTTGCGTGCCGCGACGAGGCGGTGCTGCAGCCGCAGGGCCTCGCCATAGTCGAGCAAGCCCGGTTCGAAGACCCGCCAGGTTGCGGGGCGCTCAGCTTGCATCCGATTTTCCATGTTAAACGCTCATGGCCTCTTGGACCGCCACGGTGCATAAAAATGACGCGCCGGAGCCCGGATGAGCGGTTGCGAAAAGCGGCTGACTGTCTGAGTCGCTTACGGGGTCTTAGGCCGGACCCTATGTAATTGACGCGTGTACGTCACGATCTTGGTAATAATTTCCAAACCCATTATTCGAAGACGGGCCTGGTCCGGGCTTAGCACCCGTTGGCGGCGAGTTTCAGCCGTCTTTCGCAACCGGTTGTCCGGGTGGAGGTGCCCACCATATTTTCGTACCAAAGGTTACCGAGAACCTGCCGACCTCACCCGCAGCGCCTTTGCCAGGTCAGCCCTTCATCCCGTCAGGCACGGCTTGCGGGCGGCGGACACCTCGTCCAGGCGGCGGACTTTGCTTTTGTGCGGGGCGTCGTGCAGGAGTTGCGGGTTTTCCGCAGCTTCCCGTGCAATCTGTTGCATGGCGTCTATGAACCGGTCGAGATCCTCCTTGCTTTCGGTCTCGGTGGGCTCGATCATGATGGCACCCGGAACGACCAGCGGAAAGTAGATTGTGGGTGGATGGAACCCGTAGTCCATCAAGCGCTTGGCCATGTCGAGGGTCGAGACGGCATAAGACGCCTGATTCTTGTCGCTGAACACGCACTCGTGCATGCACGGCCGGTCATGGGGGAGGTGAAAGGTCTCTTTGAGCCTCTCCTTGATATAGTTGGCGTTCAGGACCGCCAGCTGACTGGCTTTTTTCAGGCCGTCGGGTCCCAGGCTCAAAATGTAACTGTAGGCGCGCACCATGATGCCGAAATGCCCGTGAAAGGTGTCGAGCTTGCCGATTGATTGCGGAAACTCCTCGGAAAGCGTGTAGGTGTCGCCTTCCTTGATGACGCGCGGCACCGGCAGAAAGGGCTCGAGTTTTTTGTGGACGCAGACCGGCCCTGAACCCGGCCCGCCGCCGCCGTGCGGGGTGGAAAAGGTTTTGTGCAGGTTCAGATGCAGGACGTCGACGCCGATCGCTTTCAGGTCGACGATGCCCATCACGGCGTTCATGTTGGCGCCGTCACAGTAGACCAGGCCGCCCTTGGAGTGGACGATGTCGGTGACCTGCCGGATGTTCTGTTCGAAGAGGCCGAGGGTGTTGGGGTTGGTCACCATTATGCCGGCGGTATCCTCGTCCATGACGGCCGACACGACCTCGGCGGTCAGGACGCCTTTCGCTCCGGACTGAATCGGGACCGGGCGATAGCCGCACAAAGCCGCGCTGGCCGGGTTGGTGCCGTGGGCCGTGTCGGGGATGATGATCTTGGACCGCTGGGCACCTTTGCTGCGGTGATAGGCATAGATCAGCAACATGCCGGCCAACTCGCCGTGGGCGCCGGCGGCCGGCTGCAGCGAGACGGCATCCATACCGGTTATTTCCGCCAGAAAGCGCTGCAGGTCATGCATAAGCGCGAGGGCGCCCTGGGCG
>JBATHN010000590.1:0-1873 GCA_049666885.1 Desulfobacterales bacterium | reverse complement strand
CGCCGAATTCGGCCGCATTCAGACGCTGGAATTTTTTCCGGACTCTCAGGAAGACGGGAAACAGATGGCCCTGTGTTTTCAAATCCAATATGGTATTCAGACCGAATCGCAGAACATCGGTAAATATCCCGGTCTGCTGAATGATCTCGATCATGTCATCGAGGCCGGGCATCTCCGGTGCGGTCGCAGCAGCTTCCGGGCTGTTTTCGGCCCGGCAGGCATAGAGCAGGTTTTCCTGGAGCGTACCGTTGAAAATGTACGGGCTTTGGGAGACGAAACCCACGTTGTGGGCCACATCTTTTTTGGTCAACTCTGCAACCTCATGCTCGCCTATACGGATGCTTCCCCCGGTGTACCTGGTTAGCTGGTCGATACAGCTGACCAAAGTGCTTTTACCGCTGCCGGAGTGTCCAACCAGGGCCAGGCTTTCGCCCGCCTGCACGACCACATCGATGTGATCCAGCAACCGGATGCCGTCATCGGTCACGCAGGAGAGTCCGTCGACCTCGATGCGGTTGTCCAGCCTGTACGGCGACCTGTTATCGGGATCAAAACGATGTTCGGGAAGAGCATCAAAATAACCCAACGTCCGATAGTAGCTGACCGATGCGTCCTGGTAATCCTGATAAAAGTCGATCATTTCCTTCCATGGTGTAAAGAGTTTTTCCTGGGCCGACAGGAAAGCCACCATCGCCCCGAGGTCGAGACGGCCATGAAGGGCCAGATAGCCGCCGAGGATAAAAATGAAAACTGGACTCAGGCTGTTGAAGAAGTTCGTACTGGCTTTTATGCCGAACCGGTATAGGTTCCAGAGCACGCGGATTTTTTGCAGGTCCTTGACGGTCTGGCTGAACTTCAGGGCCTCGACGTGATGGGCGCCGTGGGCATGAATTTCCTGCATTCCGTTGATGGTTTCGGCAATTTTGTTGGAAAGATCCCGTGATTTGTCGATGCGTTGTTTATTGGTTGCATTGGCTCTTCTCTGCAACCAGGGCAGTACCAGCAGGACTACCGGATAAATGATTAAGGAAGCTGCGGCCAACAATGGGTTGAGCCACAGCAGGTAGAGTGAAAGAGCCAGAAGGGTCAGGATGTTGGTGATCGGAACCGCTATCGCCTGTCCGATGAAGTCTCCGGCGGAGGCGACCTCGTTGGTCAGAGCGGCCACCACCATGCCCGGCTGTGTTTTCTTGAAGAAGTTCAGCGGAAGTCTGAGAATGTGATCGTAGAGATCGCGGCGCATCTCCATCGTGGCCTGCTGTCCGATAGTGGTCTGGAGCACGTTGATCAGATACTTGAGCCCGCCGGCGACCACAACCGCCATAAGGTAAACGCCGCAATAGACGAACAACAGCTTGACCTGATGCATCTTGATGGTTTCGTTGATGATTCTCTTTTGCATCTCCAGTGGAACGACCCTGACAAAGACCGTTACCAGAATAACGACAATAAGCACGACCTGAAGCCGAAAATCACCGGCAAACACCCACCAGAAAAGCGATCGCTTTACAACCGGAAGGTCTCTATTTTTCATGTTGCACCTGACCTCTTCAGGCATTCACCCTGCCCGCCGTCGAAAAGACACCCGCAGGCGTCTAAGTTTGACAACATTGATAAACCATAATATGGTATTTTGCATTGCTTCGACATAAATCCAGCCCAAGGTCTTTGGGCTTGGGCCTATCGCTTCCTTTCGGCCGGCCCGGATTGTCGTAAAAATACCACCGCCATGTTTTTTCAGCAATGGCATCCCGTTTTGCCGAAAGCGGAGCACCTGATCAGTGTCTCCCTCAGTATTATGTAGACTTTAAGATAAAGTTTTTGGCAAGGCCAGAGGAAGAAGGCTGTATTGTCCAATAACGCAGTCCAAAAC
>JBATHN010000589.1:0-4358 GCA_049666885.1 Desulfobacterales bacterium | reverse complement strand
GGTATTGCCACGCTGCAGCAGCTCGAGCGACCCGGGTTTTACGCCGCGCTCGACAAGGTCTCCGAAAAACTGGCCCGCGGGCTGGAAAAAGCGGCGGCCGATGCCGGTCAGCCGGTTTCCGTGAGCCGCGTGGGCTCGATGCTGGGCCTGTTCTTTACCGACATTCCGGTGCGAAATTTCAGCGATGCCAAAACCAGCGATCTCAAGAAGTTTGCCGCCTATTACAAGGGTATGCGGGAGCGGGGCGTTTACCTGGCACCCTCCCAATACGAGGCCCTGTTCGTCTCGGCGGCACACACAGACGAGCAGGTCGACGCCACGGTGGCGGCTGCGGCAGAGGTGCTGAAACTTTTGGGTTGAGACCTCGCCCAAAGAGCTCACTCAAAAATAGCTTTACCATAGGTCGAACGGTTTAACGTTCTGGGTCAGGGTTCAACGTTCAGAGTTTGGGGTTCCGGGATCTAGGTCCAGCGTTCCGGGTTCAGCGTTCAAGGAAGGATTTCAATCCTTAACCCTGAACGGTGAACCTGGAACCTTTGAACCCATATCGCTTCACTCCTTTAACCCTGAACGGGGAACGGTGAACCTTTGAACCTCTTAGGTTCAGCACTGCCTCTGGCTGCCGCCTCCAGCTTGATCGAAGAGAAAACGTTTACGTTTCGGTGAAAAATTCCAAATCGCAAATAACAAACAAATCACAATGACCAAAATTCAAAATGACAAACCCGTTTGGGTCAATGGACACTTTCCCTGCGGAATAATATAGAAAACAAAAGAAGTATCGCCGAAGAAAGGACTTTCTCCTGAGCAGCCATGAACATGAATCGCAACATCATTCCCGAAAAGGTTGACACCATCCATCTGATTGCCGTTTGCGGTACCGGCATGGCCGCCCTGGCCGCGATGCTGAAGGACCTCGGTTTTTCCGTCAGCGGCTCGGACCAGAATGTCTATCCGCCCATGAGCGATTTCATGGCAGCGAAGGGGATAGCGGTCTCAAGCGGCTACCGCGCCGATAATCTGGGCCACCGTCCGGACCTGGTCGTGGTCGGAAACGCCGTCTCGAAGGACAATCCCGAGGTGGTGGCGATGCTCGAAGCGGATCTCTGCTTCTGCTCCATGCCCCAGGCCCTCAACCACTTCGTGGCGGCCGGTAAAAAACCGATTGTGATTACCGGCACCCACGGCAAGACCACCACCGCTTCCCTGGCGGCATGGCTTCTGTTCAAGGCCGGACTGGATCCTTCTTTCATGATCGGAGGCATTTTAAAGAATTTCGACAGTAACTATCGCCTGGGAGCAGGGGAGCACATCGTCATCGAGGGGGACGAATACGACACCGCCTTTTTCGACAAGGGCCCCAAATTTCTTCACTACCGACCCCATCTGGCGATATTGACCAGCGTCGAGTTCGATCACGCCGATATTTTTCGGGACCTGGCGCATGTAAAGGATGTCTTCAGGCAGTTGATTTCCCGCTTGCCGGAGGAGAGCACGCTGATCGCCTACGACGACGACTCCAATGTCCGAGATGTGCTCACGGCAGCCGGATGCGGCGTCGAATTTTACGGTCGGCGGCCGGAGTCACTCTGGCGGTTGCAGGCCGATCGGATCGAACCACCCCACACGGCCTTCGAGGTGATGAAAAATGGAGCGCCATACGCCTCTTTTCGCACCCCCATGGTGGGGAGGCACAACCTTTTGAATGCCCTGTCCACGATTGCCGTCGCCGATCACCTGGACATCCCGCCTTCGGTGCTGGGCGAGGCCCTGAAATCGTTTAAGGGCATCCGCCGCCGGCAGGAGGTTCGGGGGTGCACACACGGCATCACCGTCATGGACGATTTCGCCCACCACCCCACGGCCGTGCGTGAAACCATCGCGGCCGTTCGCCCTTTTTACTCCCGGGGCCGTCTGATTGCCGTGTTCGAGCCGCGTACCAACACCAGCATGCGGGCCGTTTTCCAGGACGTCTACCCGAAGTGCTTCGACCAAGCGGACCTGATCTGCATCCGCCGGCCGCCGCTGTTGAAAAAAATTCCGGAGGGACAGCGCTTCTCTTCCGAAAAACTGGTAGAGGACCTTAACAAGCGCGGCAAGGCGGCCCGTTTTTTTGCGGAGACGGACGCCATCATTGATTTTCTCGTGCAAGAGGCCCGCGATGGAGATGTGGTGCTGGTCATGTCCAACGGCGGCTTCGACAACATCCACGAGCGGTTGTTGAAAAAACTGTGACACCGCTTCAGTGGTTCCTGCTACTTCCCAGCCAGCACAGTGACTGATTTTAACAATAACCCACCGCTGGTCTCGTTCAGCTGGCGATATACCGATCAGCTATCAACACACGTTAGATTTTTTGAGGAAAAAATCCAGGCAGGAATCGTCTTTGGTAACAACCGTTGATACGTGACTTTTGCCAAAGACCTCAATCGAATAAGGCTCTTCAAACTGGAAAAGTTCCGCTCCTCTTCGAGGCCAACTTTGAAGAAGGCGTAGAAAATGAACGAAATAAAATGCAACCCCGGTCGGGAGGCTGCAGCCTATACTGAGAATCTACGACCCGTCCGGAGCCGCCCATTGCGCGATAATTTGAACAACTGTTAGGCACTTGAGCAAGAACCTTTGCATCGATTTGCAAAGGTTCTTGCTCGTTTAACCTGAACCCCCAAACGCGTGACTCAGAGTTGGGGATTGTTATCCGAAATCCAAACCCACATTTCGGTATTCAGACCCGCACCCGCGGTCTCCGTTGGAACCGCATTTAATGCGGGCGCCATCACATACCGCCGACGGCAATCTCCACGCGCCGGTTCTTGGCGCGACCTTCGGGGGTGCTGTTGTCTGCAATTGGGTTGGTTTTTCCGAACCACAGCAGAGCCATTTGATCCGCACTGACGCCCTTCTGCTTGAGAAAGTTGGCGACGCTTTCTACTCTTCTCTGCGACAGCGGCAGGTTGTACTCTTCGGTACCGATACTGTCAGTGAAGCCGGCCATAACGACATCCGCCTTCGGGTTTTTTTGCAGAAAATCTACCAACCTGCCGAGTTCTTCATGGTACTCCGGAAGGACATCATATTTGCCGAATTCGAAACGGATATCACGCATCTTCACGCCGGCGATGCGGGTTTCCGTGGTGGTGACGACGTCCGTGGTGGATTTGATCACGTATAAGGCACCCATTCCGTATACGGGTTTTCTATACAGGTCATCGAAGGTGATCACCCGCGAACAGGCGTTGACTCCCGCCATGTCGTCGAGCAGTTTCTGCGGCTTGCCGGGCTTGGCAGAACTGATGAAATAGAAACAGACGTCATGATCATTAGCGACCTGCCGGGCGGCGTCCATGGGCCAGAGTTTCTTCGGTTCGACGCGCTGGTAGGTGCCGTCGGTGAAGACGAACACCGCCGTACGGCCCGAGAGCTTCGCGAGGATCGGATTGAGCCGGTCGATCCCATCGGCCAGCGGGGTGGTTTGCTGGACGATGTCGCTTGAGGTCCTGGTGGTCGGCAGGCCGTCGATCGCCTGGCCGTAAGCTTGCTTGTTATAGGGCGCCATTGCGTAGTGCTCCTTCCAGGGCGTGAAAGTGTACAGCCCGGCGTTCCAGCCGAGGTCCGGAAGAATGGCGTTCTGCTGACGCAGGATCTCCTTGGCCGCTTCGATCTTCTGCCCGCCGCTGGCCGGATAGGTTTCGGCCATGGACCTCGAGGAGTCGAACAGCACGATGAAGTTGTCGGCCTGCTTGATGAAGGCCTCCACTGGGACAACTTGTTCCACGATATCCTTTTCTTCAATAATTTCAAATGCCGAAACAGAGCTCACGACAACGAATAATAGACTCAAAAACAATGCGGTTACAGCGGGTTTCCTTTTCATCTTCTGATCCTTTCTCTTAACCATACTAACCCTATGAGCCATCATGGTTAACATAAATGGTTGGGGTGTTGTCGCCGACTGATACACTGATTTTCAATTCCCCAAGATCGAATTTTGATACTGATTAGTTTTCAACGGTCGCGACAGAAGGTTATTTAGAATTACTTCAGGTAATCATCTCGAGGACAATAAGTACATAAGTACCCGTTGTCAAACTTTTTACTTCATACAAAGGAGCACCGTGTAGTCGATCGTACTGAAACAGATATATAACACTTAGAAATTAAAATGATTTTATGTAATAACCGTGATTCGGAATAGAACTGTCAAGGAGTGGAAGAGGCGCTGTGCCGTTGTTTGATAACGGTTAACAGTCGTTCCCCGGTAATACGGGAGGCCGGGTCGGCGATCATCTTCTCGGCGAGCTGCCGTGCTTTTTCGAACTGCTGCCGTTGCAGGTAAAAAACGGCCAGGGCGTAAATGT
>JBATHN010000588.1:0-2226 GCA_049666885.1 Desulfobacterales bacterium | reverse complement strand
GCCGTTTTTCGCTGTCATCTGAATAACCGGTGGCGGGTTCAATTGCGTCTGAATCGGGTTTGATATGAATCGTTATTTATAACAACCTTCGCGGGTTGCGTCAAGAATCCAATTCGAAACCACTTTAAGATCCGGTCGCCCGGCTCCATTTACAGGGTCACCGAGAACCGCTGTCGATTCAAAACAACATTTGACAAACGAAAGCGATTTGCTGTAAAATATCAACCGTTTATGAGAATGTCCGCCCTTACCTTCTGCACACTTATTGCGAGTAAATCCCGCACGTTGAACCTCATCGAAAGGGACCGAACCTGATGACTTATGCTGTTTGCGACAATACTCAGAGAATCCGTTTTGAAAAACCGGACCTTGCGGAGATGACGAAAAATTACACGGTCGTGGATCTTCATTTCCACAGTCGACATTCCGATGGGTCGAATTCAATCGAAGAAATCGCCCATTTTGCCAAGGCGCTGAACATCGGCATTGCCATCACCGATCACAATGCCGTCGACGGCGCGGTTGAAATCGATGCCTACAAGGATGTTCTCAGCATTCCCGGCATCGAAGTTACGTCTCTGGAAGGCGCCCATATTATTGTCTATTTTTATGATATCAAGAGCCTGCAGCAGTTTTACACTCAAGAGGTCCAACCGTTCATGGGCAATGACATCATGAGCTCGACGACCCTGAGGATGGAAGAGATCATCACGCGCGCCCGCAATTACCGGTCGGTCGTCATTTTTCCCCATCCCAGCTGCGCGGTTTACACCGGTGTGTGCAACACCTACTTTACGGAGGCGCGGCGTCAGGAACTGTTTAATATGGTCGACGGGGTGGAGGTGATCAATTCAGGCAATCTGAAGAAGCAGAACCTCAAATGTGCGCTGCTAGGGTTCAATCTCGACAAGGCCATCACCGGTGGCAGCGACGGTCATCTACTTGGACACATGGGCAAGGTCGTCACCTACGCCGACTGCCGCCCGCAACGCAAGGCCTTTCTCGACGCCGTCAAAAAGAAAAGAAACAAGGTAATCGGCAAGGAGGTCAATCTCTTTCGCAAGATGACGGCCAATGGCTTTAAGTTAAAGTCAAACTTCAGGAACAGAACAGATCTAATTGAAAAAAATATAAAATACGGTTATACACTAATCCACACCAAATCAAAGGCGCTGCAAGAAAATGTGCGCCGCAGCCTCAACGGAAAACTCGGACGGCGGATCAAAGCCAAGTCATTCCATTACGACTACTAAAAGCTCACTCCAAGATAAGTTCACATTTCGAATGCCGATGTATCCCTTCCGGCTGCCGGTGAAAAAACTCGGAATATCCAAATATTCCTACGTTTTCGCTCCTTTCCGGCCGGGACCTCAACGCCCATAATTGCAAACTTATTTTTTCGTGAACAATTAGATCGAGAAAACGACAGTTGAATCCGGGTATTATTTTTCGTCGCGCGGGCCGAACTGCCAGGACAGGTTTTGCGGAAATCGCTTCTGCCGGCCGGATGGCGGAACTTATCGGAACCCCTTGACGGCGTTTGCCCTGTCCGAAGCGCTATTTGTGTTTCGATCCTTGTAGACCGACACCTTGCCTATTTTAGCCACTCTGCGTGCTCCACGCCTCTGCGGTCAATATGAATAACCGACGCTGCCCCCTTTAATGGGTTTCATCAGGTCATCCCTTTTTAGGTGGTCATCGATCGCCCGGAATAAAAAAAGGCAGGGGCCGGGCCCTGCCTTTAGCAAGTGGTCAGCGCTAAAAATACCAACCACCGATTTTATTGGTCAAAAACGGAAACGCTTTGCCAGCAGTTGATGCGCAGCCAGCCGTCCCGGCGTTCGGCCGGATAACGTCGTTCGTTCTTTTTTCTGCGGTCACGGCCGGTAAATATTCGGCCGGATGAAATCGTCTGTCGCCCTCGACGGTCCGAGGCACCTTTGCGTCGATCAATGGGAGAGCGTTCCGACCAGGGTTCGATGTCAATTTTCGTAGGTGTTGTTGAACGGAATTTCGTCACCGTGTTCGTTCCTATTCCAAACGTGAGGGTCGCTTATTTGCATTGCCAAGACGCTGTGTTGCGCCCGTCTACATCAACCTATTCGTTTTGTCAACCCATTCGACGCGAAGACAGAAATTCTCGGTGAAAATAAGAATCCTATAGATTACGCAGTGTAACCGGGTTTTAAAGCGCTCAAACAGTCGATCACTTTGAAACCCGGTCAC
>JBATHN010000587.1:0-1723 GCA_049666885.1 Desulfobacterales bacterium | reverse complement strand
GTTCATCCGGGCGGAGGTGCCCACCTTGTTCGGTTGAGCCAGTTGAGTCGGTTAGGTCGGTTATGTGATTTAAAGGATATCATCGATTTTATCGACTAAATGTTCTTTGCCCTTAAGCCACCACTGGTTCCGGGATTCGTGTTCTAAGTTTCGAGTTTCAAGTTTCTATTTGTGGGTCTGATTCTATTTTCGTACTAAGACTTGCATAATAAAAGAGGCTATCCGGCACTTACCGGATAGCCTCTTGATATGGAATCTGAAGCCTGCTGCTTCAGGGTCGCCCTCTCTTTCGTTCAGCTGAAGCCTCGATCGAGAACCGGCCCAGAGACAAGACCACTAAAGGAGCACAGGTATTCTAATTTTAACGACCCGCAGGCTGTCACGCAGCGTTTTATGCTTGCCCCAGGGTTTGACCGTCTCTAATGGGTTCAGGCCAAATACCAGCAATGGAGCGGGTACGCGAGTGTTCAGATTCCATACTTGCGTCTGCCGATTCTTGCTGCGGCAGCCCGACAGCTGCAATTACTGTGCAAACCACAAGAAAACAGGTCACAAAACACGCCTTAAATTCTTATCTGCCCGAAATTAATAAAAATATACAAAATAAAACCATCCGCTCGGCATGCTGGATAATTGGTCCAGTCAATAAACCGGACCTTTTTGAGTTAAAAATCGAGTTTTTTCTGACAATAATTGTCATCGGATTGGATCAGATAACGTTCCTCTTCGCAATACCGCCGGAAACAAAAACGTGAACCCTGGAATCCTTGACCCCTTATCCCCAACAAATTGGGAGTAGAGTCCATGGAATCTGACATGCGATGAGGGACCGTTCATATCATTGACCCGACATTTCAGTCATTTGAGTGGTCAGCTGCATCATATTGAAAGGTTTTTTCAAGAACCCGTTGGCAGCGAGTTTCGTTATCGTATTCCGGCATTCATCTGTACCCCGGTGGCTCAAAATCATAACCTTCAGCAGCGGGTTTACCTTTTTTAATTCTAACAGCAATTCATGGTTGACGTTATCCGGAAGGTCGCCGTCGATAATAACCAGATCGACTTTGTCTCCGGCCCGATGAACGGTCTCAAGCGCCTGGCGGCCGTCTCTGGCCTGCAGGACTTTGAATCCCAATTTTTTCAGCATTTGCTCCAAAACACCGCGAACACCATCTTCCTGGTCGACCGTCAGCACCGTTTCTATCTTTGTATCATCGCGTCTGGTAACGATGTTTTCCGCTTCGGCATATTTCGCTGATCTCGGCAAATACACGTTGAAGCTCGACCCCTTGCCCTCCACACTTTTCACCGTTATGAAACCGTTGTGATCCTTGATGATGCCGTACGCCGATGCGAGCCCCAATCCCGTCCCTTTATGGGGCCCCATCTTTTTGGTGGTAAAAAACGGTTCGAAGACTCTTTGCATGGTGGCCCTGTCCATGCCAACTCCGGTGTCCGCAATTATGAGTTTCACATACTGACCCGGTTTGGCGTGGAGGTGTTGCAAAGGGTTTTTATCGATATCCACGTTTTGGGTGACAATGTGCAGTTCGCCCCCGTTGGGCATAGCCTGAAATGAATTGACAAGCAGGTTCATAATCACCTGCTTTATCTGCAAAGAGTCCGCTTTGACGGACCACCCGGCTTTCTCGTAATTTTCTTTTATCCTGACGTCTTTTCTCGTTTTCTCGAATATGCGGATCTGATCTTTGACCAGATCATT
>JBATHN010000586.1:0-3430 GCA_049666885.1 Desulfobacterales bacterium | reverse complement strand
ATCCCGCTTTCAGCGGGACCACCGCCGTCATGGGCAGCTGTTTCAGAATCGCTACGGTAAGCAAGGCGGTGAGTCTGGGCAGCAGACTATCTGAGATTGGAAAAATCCAGAAACAGATACTAAATATCTGATATCTATCGAAGTTACTGAAAAAACAAAGCCAATAAATATATAAATAGAACGGACGTCCCTTCCACCCTTCCACCTTAAAAAAATCCTGGAAGGAAACAGAAGGCCCGATCAGCCCTATATCACCGGCACCAAGGCCGAAAATTCAAAGGCGTTAAGCAAGCTGAATATTAAATACAGGCACAAGGATTTTGAAAAAGCGTTGTCCTTGATGCGGAAACAAAAAATAACCTTGAATGAGGCCTGCAAAATATAAAATCTTCCCGGCAAGGGAACGATTCTGAGATACGCCGAATTAAATCCAGAGTTCAGGAAAAAGCTGTTGGACACCTATCATGGGCTCCCCTATGAGGTTCAGGAAGGTGCCGACATGTTTTCACCTCAGTTTTATCGAGACTTGAAGCGGCTCTATAGGAAAGGACTGCCTGCAACTGAAATCGGAAAAGCGCTGGGCGTGCATCACAAAACAATTCGGAGGCGTCTAAAAAAAATAGCGTAAAACGGCAAACTGGATGCGGATCGATAAAATGAATCGATTGATAAAGTTATCACATGTTGCAATTATCCTTTTATTATTGACGCAGTGTTATTCAATTCCGGTTAACGCCGCCCAATACAAATGCACTCGTGTTACCGATGGCGACACGATTACGGTCACTCAAAACGGTTTTAAGTCAACAGTCCGGCTGGTCGGTATCGATGCACCGGAGAAATCCAGGAAGAAACATGAGCCTATCCACCTATTTCCTAAACATAACAAAGAACGCGGCATTGCTATTGTCCAGAGGCCACAACGTGTTATAATCGGGGTGACAAATTATGCGCCATTCAGGTTAAAAAAAATGTATTGATAATGAGGATTCAGCATTGGAAACCAAAATCCCTGAGAAAGCAAAACTACTTTGTAAACTGTGCCAGTGTGGATTCACGGTGCCGGATTTCATCTACGTTCCGGCTTCTGATTTCAAGGAAGAAAAATTCGAAGCATTGCAAAATTTCTTGAACCGCCACCGGGAAAGCTTTAAGGTAATCGTCCGAAGCGCTCACCCCTTGGAAGCCTACTACAAGGGAGGTACCTTTGATTCTCTCGAGACCTATTCAGACTTGGGCGGAATAAAATTTGCCCGCAATCGTATTATAAAATATGCCCAAACAGCCAAACGTCTATCCATTTTACGTCAGCAGACGTTTGAAGGAGCGCCAGCAGTTGACTATCAACAAATGGGTGTCATTGTCATGCCCTTTTTAAACGGCTCCAGTGTAATGGCAAAAAAACTTTGGAATCGCTGGGAGTTCGGCTACTGCCGCGATCGAATCCACAAAGTGCAAAGTGAACCCTACATAACCCAGACGCCCCATGATCGCAAACTTCTGGACATATCTCAGAATATTCAGAACTGTTTGGGTTTTCCGTGTGAAATCGAATACATAATTGGCGAAGACAATCAGATTTTTGTTGTTCAGGCCAAAAACATATCTCAGATAGAAATTCTTGAACATCAGGAGGAGAAGAGATCCTTAAGACTCGACGGTGTTCGGAGGATTCGCAAACGCCGCAACTACCGCGAACGTCCAGTTTATGTAATGGACTCCCAGTCCTTTTATTTGAGAGTGATCAGCCGATGCGAAGAGCTGGTTCTGGATGGAACAGAGCAGCCTGCTGATATTAGAACCATTCTGGACGAGATCCATCACCAAGAGCAGGAAATGGAGCAATTTAGTCTCGGCAACAGAAGGTTTGCCATTTTGGGGTTATCTATCCAGCCTCCCGAGGAGATTTATCAGATCGCTAATCACTATTTGGACGATACCCCTGAACTCCAGCAGCAGCTGAGCAAAGCGCTATACAACCACCATTACGTTGTAGATGCATTTCTCGCGGAAGCGGACACCTTGATTGCCAAGGACAAATTTCGAATCAATCTATGCGGCCATGATGCATATGGCATAGACACCGTGCGAAATCCAATTTGGTCAGTCTTCTGGTCGGTGGCGAACCACGGGAAAATCATACGCCTGCTTCGACAACTTGGATTCAAAACCGGTGATGCAGTCGGTATTGACATCAATAGCGATGACAAACCCACGTTATATCGTTTATAAACAACACCAAAACCCACTCTCTCATTTCAAAATCGCACCAGATTTCAGGATATTTAAACAAATGAACAAACAGGACCTCATCCAGGCACTGAAAGATTCAAACAACATGTCCAAATCCGAATCTGAAAAGATCGTGACGCTTTTTTTCGATCATATGGCCGATGCGCTGGAACATGGGGATCGCGTTGAAATCCGGGGTCTTTGTTCCTTTTTCGTTAAAGAATACAGGGCATACACCGGCCGGAACCCCAAAACCGGTGAGAAGGTTAAGATCAAACCTAAGAAGCTGCCGTTTTTCAAGGTGGGCAAGGAATTGAAGGATCGAGTGGATCGGTGAAGGCAAAAAACGGTATCTGCAATTGTAATGGGATGGGGATTATCTCAATACATCATGCCCCACAGTATTCATGTGATAGATATTTTTTTTCGAGGTAATCACCACTAAACTGGCCATCAGAATGACCACAACATTTAGCGCTCCAGCTTTTTTTAACAATTTTTCATCAAGTGCAAGTAGTCTGAAATTGGCAATTTATCATTGATATGCATTTTTTTTGCATTTATATTGACATGTAACGGATTGATAATTTATAGAATAAGTTAATTAATCTCTGCCGCGATAAATTATGGTTTCCGTCTAATATTACCTTTGAAATAGGGTGAAGTTACAATGGAAATCCCCCTCAAATTGTGCCTACCCCGCTCCCAATAGTATGCAATCCGTCCTTTTGGGAGCTATAACACTTATTGGTAGCTCCAATCAAAACTGACTCTTTGACAAAGGAGGCAGATAATGTTTTTGACGAAAAAGTGGTGGATAACATCAGCGGCAATGGCCTTGGGGCTGTTTTTGTTGATTACTGCAGCCCAAGCAGAACAACCTTATGACATAACTACTTGCGGATCGGCTACAAATACTGTTTTGTTCTCAAGTGAGGATTTGACTATCATAAGCTTTGAATCGAAAGGAATTTCCATCAGCAACCATGAAAACAAGGCTTTCGATAATAACACTTTTCAATGCGCAGGTGTTATCCAGATTGCAAGTGGAAAACCAAGTTGCGACATGTTTTGCATATTTTTAGATCCTGACGGAGACGTCACGTTAGGTGAAAGCACTCTTGATGGTGCAGAGGGGACATGGAAGTTTATTTATGGGACCGGTAAGTGGAAAGGCATTTCGGGGGGAGGTAAAAAC
>JBATHN010000585.1:0-4426 GCA_049666885.1 Desulfobacterales bacterium | reverse complement strand
TCGACTCCCGAAATGGATCTTGCCTGACGGACCCAATTAGCGTTAGATAGTGTCCAACCATAAAGGGTCTTTTTCTCGCTGGACTGCGTTCTCCGCAGGTTTCCGGCTGCGGCGTACGTAAAGTACGCCTCACCGCAAACCCTTGTGCGGCCTTGCCCAGCGAAAAAAATCCACATTTATGAATCGGACACTCAACAGTGCTTAAAAAGATCGCAGATAGGCATTATGTAGGTTTCAAATATTTGACCCTCTATTCAGGAGAAAATTAGATCCCATGAATGCGGCATCATCGCAGCACCGTTCCCACGAGACCGATTACGGTCCCAAAATTGACGTGAAAAAGCGGGGGGGGATGCGCAGACTTTTGGCTTTTGTGGGCCCGGCCTATCTTGTCAGCGTCGGCTATATGGATCCTGGAAACTGGGCCACCGACATCGAGGGTGGTGCCCGTTTCGGCTACATGCTCATCTGGGTTCTGCTGATGTCCAACCTGATGGCCATTCTCCTTCAGGCGCTGTGCTCACGCCTGGGCATCGTGACCGGTCTCGACCTGGCCCAGGGCTGCCGGCGCGAATACCCGCGGCCCCTCAACTTGTTTCTCTGGCTCCTTGCCGAAATCGCCATTGCCGCCACCGATCTGGCTGAAGTGCTGGGCACCATCGTGGGCCTGAACCTGCTGTTCGGTCTACCGCTGCTATGGGGATGCGCGGTGACCGCCTTCGACACCTTTCTGCTGCTCGCACTCCAGCGCCTCGGCATGCGCAAAATGGAGGCCTTCATCGTGATGCTGGTCGCAACGATCGGGGGCTGTTTCCTGATCGAAGTCTACCTGGCCAAACCCGATTGGGGCGGCATCGCAGCGGGCTTCGTCCCCCACCTTGATCCTTCTGCACTTTACGTGGCCATCGGGATGATCGGCGCCACGGTAATGCCGCACAATCTCTACCTGCATTCGTCACTGGTGCAATCGCGCGCCGTATCCAATACCATTACCGGAAAGAAGGAGGCGTGTAAATTTAACCTGATCGATTCGGCGGTTGCACTGAACGCAGCGTTTTTGGTCAACGCTGCGATCCTGATTATGGCGGCCGCGGATTTTCACAGCCGCGGCATCGTCGTGACCGAGATCCAGCAGGCGCACAGCCTTCTCGACGGACTTCTGGGCACGAACCTCGCTCCGATCGCCTTTGCCGTGGCTCTTCTGGCAGCCGGTCAGAGTTCGACCATCACGGGTACCCTCTCGGGCCAGATCATTATGGAGGGGTTCCTCAACATGCGGATGCGCCCGTGGCTGCGGCGTCTTCTGACACGCGGCATCGCCCTGGTTCCGGCCGTCATCGTGCTCGCCGTCGCCGGCGACAACGGCCTTTACCGGCTGCTGATATTGTCCCAGGTCATCCTCAGTCTCCAACTGCCGTTCGCCACGATTCCCCTGATCCATTTCACATCCGACGCCAAAAAGATGGGGGTTTTCGCCAACCGGACCTGGATCAAGGTCGTCGCCTGGAGCATCGCGGCGATAATCGTCGCGTTGAACCTAAAACTGGTGTTCGACGAACTCTCCGGTTGGCTCGGAAGCAGTCCGGCCTGGATTTGGGTTGTGGTCATGATACCGCTGACCCTGATACTCGGCGTTCTGGCTTACATTACCTTCGGCCCTCTGTTCCGCCCCGGCCGCACCTGGGAGAGCGCCATCACGACCGACGCCCATTTAGTGGCCGATGCCATCGAGCCCTTGCAGATAAAGCACATCGGCGTGGCGCTTCAACACGCAGCCGGAGATGCGGTCATCGTCTCGGCGGCCGTCGCCGAAGCCCGGGTTCACCGTGCCCGCCTCACGTTGTTGCACGTCGTGGACACGCCCGGAACCATACTGCTGGGCCAGGAGAGTTGGAGCCTGCATGGCGCCGAAGACGAATCCTATCTCGAGAGCCTGACGCGCGAAATCGAAGAGCGGGACTTGCCGGTCGAGTCAATGCTGCTGCACGGGCGCCCGCCTGAAGAGATCGTGAAAGCCGCGATCGAGGCCGGCATCGACATGCTTGTCATGGGCTCGCACGGACACCGCGGGTTGGATGATCTCGTCTTCGGCCAAACCGTATCGGCCGTACGGCACGCATTGAACATTCCGGTCATGATTGTGCGCAGTTACGGTCTGGAACGCGCCCAGCGCGGCTGACAGCCGCCTGCCGCGATACCTGCGGCGCATTTATACGGCCGGTGACGCAGACGAGTTTGCCGTTGCCACAGGAAGCATTGACCGGTCGATAAATGCTCAAGTCAAATTTTCTATTTTACTGAAACCATAGCGGGTGGTTTTTATGCGGTTGTTGTTGATTGAAGATGATATCAAGATCGCTCTCTTTGTAAAATCCGGTTTGAAAGCAGCCGGATTTGCGGTTGATCATGCGACGACGGGACCCGAAGGGTTGCATCTGGCCTTGACGGAACCCTACGACCTGGCCGTTATCGATATCATGTTGCCCCAATTAGACGGCTTGACCATCATCAGTGAAATGCGAAACAAAAAAACCAGCACGCCGGTCCTTATTCTGAGTGCAAAACGGTCTGTGGACGAGCGTGTCGAGGGGTTAAAAATCGGGGGAGACGACTATTTGACCAAGCCGTTTGCCTTTTCCGAGCTCCTGGCCCGAGTTCAAGCCTTGATCAGAAGATCGTCGCAGGCAATTGCTCCCTCGGAGCTGAAGGCTGCTGATCTGACATTAAATATTCAGACCCGCAAGGTCTCAAGGGCCGGCCGTGAAATCGACCTGCAGCCATTGGAATTTTCGCTGCTCGAATATCTGATGCGCAATACCGACCGCATTGTCTCGAAAACCATGATTATGGAGCACGTGTGGGATTACAATTTTAGCCCCCAGACAAATGTCGTCGAAGCCCGCATCTGTTATTTACGGGATAAGATCGACAAAAACTTCGAGAAAAAGTTGATTCATACGGTCCGCGGAGTGGGCTATGTCCTTAAGGAAATTCCTTGACTTAAAAAATACGCTACTGCTCCGGCTAACTGTTTTGTATGCCGGGATGTTTATCGTCTTGTCTTTGGTTGCCTTCGTATTTATTTACTATCGGCTTCAAACGTTTACTATTGACAGCATCGATGAAGAACTTTGGAAGGAGATCAAGGTTTTTAAGGCACTTATGGGTTCAGAGGGACTAAAGGGTGTCAAAGAAGAATTAACCGAGGCGACGGCAAAAGATAATCCGGACGAAGAATTTTATCGCATCCTTGATTTCAACGGAGAAGTTCTGGCTCAAAGCGATATGTCATCATGGGGGTCGCTCGATAAGAATTCCCTGACGCCGGCTTTTTATACCGGTGGTGCAGACCACCGCTTCACAACCCTCGCTATCCCAAACCGTGAATTCAAGGCGCGAATGGTTTCCGCCGTCATCGGCCCGACCACGGTTATTCAGATCGGTGAAACCCTCCGCGAAAAGGAGGAGTATTTTAAAATCCTGCGCAACATGTTTGCGCTGCTCCTGATCACGTTAATGTTTTTTTCATTGATTTTCGGATGGTTCATTGCGAGGCGCGCCCTGCGAGACATGCAGACCGTGACCCGCGCCGCAGAGGATATTGCAAAAGGCACATATGACAGACGGGTTGAAACGATCGGCAAGTTTAGAGAAATTGAACGTCTTCAAAGAACCTTCAACAAGATGCTGGACCGCATCCAGGGTCTACTGGTCTCCTTGCGGGAAATTAACGACAACATCGCCCATGACCTCAGAAGTCCTCTTGCCAGGATCCGGGGGTTGGCCGAGATGGCTCTCATGCATGAAAAATCGCTCGATGATTTCAGGAACATGGCCGTCAGTACCATGGAAGAATGCGACAACCTGATCGAAATGATCAATACGATGTTCGAAATCACTGCTGCTGAAGGGTCGCTGGACCAGGAGAAAGTCGAAGAATTTGAGCTCGATGCGTTGATCCGCAATGCCTGTGAACTCTTTCGACCGTTAGCGGAAGAGAAGCGGATCGAACTGCGCAAGGAGATCCCGGAAATTCTGCCATTTCGCGGTGACAAGAAAAAAATGCAGCGGATCGTGGCGAACCTTATCGAAAACGCCATTCGATACACCCCGGAAAGAGGCGTGGTCACCATATCGGCTGCGGCGAGCGGCGGCGCCGTGCAGCTGCATTTCAAGGACACTGGCATTGGAATATCCGCGATTGAACTCCCGCGCATATTCGACCGATTTTACCGATGCGATCAAAGCCGACCCCACGGCGGACTTGGCCTGGGTCTCAGCCTGGTCAAGGCCTATGCCGAATCGATGAACGGCACGATCACCGTGCAAAGTACCGTCAATCTGGGCAGCACCTTCAGCCTGCGATTCTATCAATAGGTATGAACATTATCAAAATATAATGTTCAAATAATCTTCCGGTAATCTA
>JBATHN010000584.1:0-1645 GCA_049666885.1 Desulfobacterales bacterium | reverse complement strand
CGAACCAGGGGTACCCCATCGGACCCGTTGACCAGATAGGTTTTCAGGAGCCGGTCCCAGGTCGAGTGGTCCACCCGCAATACGGAGGAGGGATCGTTTTCCGTCCAGTGTTGCCACAGTTCCGATTGGGGCGCCGCCAGGGCCGGACCAACGCAGAGCAAAAAGGTTGTTACGAATAGCACTGTCAGCATCTGTTTTAGCATAGCTTTACTCCTTTTATAATCGAATTGAACCCCTTTGCCCGGAAAGGGAGAAAACTTCTCCATCTTTATACCGTTCGGTGGTGGAGGCGTGGTAAATCGTTGCCCCTCCCTTACCGGAGACCTCCCATTTTCCGCTTGCAGTGCCGCTCAGGATGGCGGTCTCCTCGTCAACACCGATCAGCGTGACCGTCGTCGGCAGCAGTGTGACCAGGCGCGGGACCCATTTATGGCCGAAGGCGTCGTTGTGGGGCAGGAAGCAGGTGTTCGGTACCAGACCCAATCCCTGGAGCACTTTGCCGGAATCGGGATCAAAGTAAAGGCTGCAAAGGACCATGGCCCCGGCACTGGCGCCGGCAACCACCGCACCGTTCCGATACGCCTCTATGATAGCTGCCCATCCGGCGCTGCCGGTCAGGGTTTGCTCCAGGTAGCGGGGAAATCCGCCTAGAATGTAGATGAACGTCGATTGGTGCAGGTCTCTGACCACACCGGGGTCCTCGGCCGAAACCCGGTCGATCAGCGGAAGGGCCACAACTGCGGTCGCCCCCAGACTGCGGAACCACCGCACACCATTTTCACCGGCGCGCCGGTGATTGTCGTCCGGTGCCGCCGCTGCAGGGATGATGCTGACACGAGCCGAAAGGCCCCCGGCCAGATCGAGCGCCAGACGATCAGGGGCCGCCATTTCTCCGCCAAACTCGGCCCCGCCGGCTAGCAAAATGGTGCCCATGAGACCTCTCTTTCTTTTTGTTCGGGTTGTAAAAAATCAAGTAAGCTGTCATCCTATTAAAATGCTTGACTTTCTTCCCGGCACACTTACTATGACCTTAAATTTTCTCGAACCATATGGAAAGGTTCTTTTTTTACTCTCAACGCTTTGGAAGGAGGAAAACCCATGGGCTTAATGAAAGAGTTTAAAGAGTTTGCCATCAAGGGCAATGCGCTCGACATGGCGGTTGGCATCATTATCGGTGCTGCTTTCGGCAAGATCGTCAGCTCTCTCGTAAACGATGTCATCATGCCGCCGATTGGAAAACTTTTGGGAAACGTTGATTTTTCCAGCTTGTTTATCAATTTGGGGTCCACAGCTTACCAGACACTGGCTGAGGCCCAGAAGGCCGGTGCGCCGACCTTGAACTACGGAAGTTTCATCCAGACAGTGCTCGATTTTTTGATTGTCGCCGGGGCGGTTTTTATGATGGTCAAGGGTATCAATACCATGAAAAAGAAGGAGGAAGAGAAACCGAAAGAACCGCCCAAACCCAGTGAAGAAGTCGTGCTTCTGCAGGAGATTCGCGACGCCATTAGAAAATAATGTTTCTCAAAGCTTTCCAAGTAATGGGCCCAATGTGCCGGTTGTCTAAAAATAGGAGTCGGTGGTGCTGGGCCTTTTTACCTTTGACCCTACTATCGTCTATCCACACATAAATTGTCTTATCCAT
>JBATHN010000583.1:0-1907 GCA_049666885.1 Desulfobacterales bacterium | reverse complement strand
GGTGTAGTCGAATACCAGGAAGACATGGTCAAGGAAGCCGCACAGCAGTCGCTGGATGACGGTTACGTTCCGCTCGAAATGATCATGGACGGTTTGGCAGCCGGAATGGAGGTCGTCGGTGATCTATATGACCGTAACGAGTACTTCGTTCCGGAAGTATTGATGTGCGCCGATGCACTGTATGCTGGACTCGACATTCTGCGCCCACACGTACCCAAAGACAAAGCCGGCCTCAATGCCCAAGTGGTTATCGGCAGCATCCAGGGTGATGTGCACGACATCGGCAAGAACCTGGTGAAAATGATGTTCGATGTGGCCGGTTGGGAAGTTCACGACCTGGGACGCGATGTTCCTCTGGAAAAGTTTGTCGAAGAACAGATGCGCACGGATTCCGAAGTGGTGGCCATGTCGGCCATGATGACCACCACCATGCTGGGCATGAAAAAGGTCATCAAAATGATCAAAGAAAAGAATCCCAACGTGGCCATCATGCTGGGCGGCGCCCCGGTGACCAAGGATGTGGCCAACCTGTTTGGGGCCGACGGTTATGCCGAGTCAGCCGGAAACGCCGTGTCCGAGGGCATCAAAATGATCGGCCGGCTGCGTGAAATGCAGAAGAAGTAATAGTCAAACTCGTTTAAATTTGGACCTCCGGGCTGTGAAATTTTCGATATTTTTTCCGGCCCGGACGGTCTTTTCAAATCGAATCGGGAGCAAGTTAATCTCATTGATACTCTTTGAACGCAGAAGATACGGGAGCAATCCCCTGCGGACTAAAATTCGGATAAGGAGCAGTGCGAATGGATTCTGACAAGGCGATGGTGATATTTCAGCCTTCCGGGCGCAGGGGTGAGGTGCCCAAAGGCACAAACCTCATAGAAGCCTCGCGGCTTTTGGGCGTCGATATAGAGGCCCTGTGCGGAGAGAAGAAGGTTTGCGGCAAGTGTGTCGTAAGAATCGAGGAAGGACATTTTGAAAAGTACGGCGTCACTTCGAGCATGAAAAACGTGAGCGCCTGGCAGGAAGAAGAAGAAAAGTTCATTTCCCCGGAAAGGCGCGAAAAGGGTTTTCGTTTGGGCTGCGTGACCCAGGTAAAGGGTGATCTCCTGGTGTTCGTGCCTGAGGAGTCTCGCGCCGGAAAACAAGTGGTTTCCAAGGCCGCCCGCGATATTCATATCGAGCACGATCCGGCGGTAAGACTCTACTATGTAGAGGTCGATCCACCCACGTTCGAGGAACCTTTGGGAGATTTTGAACGCATCTGCCGGGCCCTGGAGCGTGATTACGGCCTGAGCAGTCTGACCATCGATATTTTTACGCTGCGCACGCTGCCCACGGCTCTGCGCGACGGCAACTGGAAGGTAACGGTCAGCGTCTGGAACGATAAGGAAGTGATCCGCGTGCGCCCGGGCAAGGCTGACCATGCCTACGGTCTGGCCATCGATGTCGGGACCACGACGGTCGCGGCTTATTTCTGCGATCTGACCACCATGGAGGTGATCGATACGGTTTCCATGATGAATCCTCAATGTAAATACGGCGAGGATGTCATGGCACGCATTACCTTCCATATGACCTCAACGGACGGTCTCAAGCGCATGAGCGATGACATCATCGAAGGGTTGAACGAACTCATCGATAAGGCAATCGCCAACACGTACCCCCCCAAGAAGAAAAAGAAGAAGAAAAAAGGAGAGGAAGGACCGAACGAATTCGTGGAAGTTCCCGAGGAGGGCAAAACCTATCTGCGGCTGAGCCGAGAGGATATCGAGGACATTACCATCGGATTCAACACGGCCATGCACCACATTTTACTGGGACTGAATCCCGAGTTTGTAGGTATGGCACCCTTTCCGCCGGTCATCCATCACAGTTTGGACATCAAAGCCCGCGATCTGTGCGTGAAC
>JBATHN010000582.1:0-3554 GCA_049666885.1 Desulfobacterales bacterium | reverse complement strand
TATCGGATGATATACATCAAAGCATTATGGCGCCGGCCAACGGCACCTTGAAAGAGACCCGCGTACCCCTGTCCGGTGCAGATACAATTTCTAAATCTCCGCCGGCCAGATTGGCCCTTTCGTTCATGCCGGCCAGACCCAGCCCCTCATTCTCCCCCAGGGCAGCCGTATCGAAGCCCCGGCCGTCATCCGTCACCGCCAGGGTCAAAAATCCGTTATTCAGGCCAAGTCGCACGTCGACATGGCCGGCCGCGGCATGACGGGCCACGTTGGTCAAGGCTTCCTGAGCAATCCGGTAGGCGGCGGTCGACACGGTTTCGCTGGTGGCGGGCATGCTGTCATGTTCAAAGGCACAGGTAATGCCGGTGCGCTTTTCGAAGTCGGTGGTGAACAATTCCAGTGCATCCACCAGTCCCAGGTCGTCCAAAATGCCGGGCCGTAGCCGGAAGGCCAGGTTGCGCACGTCTGCAATGGTTCTATCGATCAAGCGGCACATTGTCAATGCCCGCTCGGCAGCCCTGGCATCACGGCCTTTCAGGTGTTCCTGGATCCAGACGGCATCCATGCGCAGGGCGGTCAGCACCTGGCCGAGTTCATCGTGAAGCTCCCTGGCAATGGCCCCGCGTTCTTTTTCCTGATTGGCCATAATGCTTCCCGAAAGACGACGGAGTTGGTCCTGGGCTTTCTTGGCCGCAGTGATATCGGTGGCAATGCTGCACATGCCGCGTGGGTGGCCGGACTCGTCGTACACCGGAAACTTGACCGACAGATAAGTGTGAACGCCGTCACTATGCGGAATCCGCTCTTCGATCTGTTGCGACCGTCTTTCCGTCAGCACGTCGCTATCATTTCGACGAAACTGGTCGGCCACCTTGGTCGGCAAGACCTCTTCGTCCGTGCGGCCGCGAACCTCCTCGTTCTTCACACCGAAGAGCTCCTCGTAGCGATAGTTGACCAGAAGATAGCGTCCCTGGCTGTCCTTGAAGTATACGACCGCCGGTGTGTATTTGAGGATGCCGCTGATTTCTTTGGTCCTGAGCTGGACCTGACGCTCGAGATCCCTGGAATATCGGCTCAATTCCTCCTTGGCCTGCTCTAGAGCTTCTTCAGCCCGTTTGCGCTCCGTGACATCGATCGACACGGCCAACGTCCGCGTCATTTTTCCTTCCGCGTTCAGATCGGCAATAGCCGAGAGCAGAATGTCGATCTTCCGGCCGTTTTTCTTGACGAACCGGTAGGGGACTTCCTTGCAGCTGCCGGTCTTGAAAAATGCGGGGAAGACCCACTCCTCTGCATAACGTCGGGAGTCTTCGGTCATGAAATCGGTCAGCTTCTTACCGATTACCTCCGTCCTGTCGTAGCCCAACACTTCGGCCCAGTAGTCACTGATGCTGATCAGGCGGCCGTCGGTGTCGATGGAGTGCAGCATGGCGGGGGTGCGGTTGTAGAGGGCACGGTATCTTTCCTCGCTCTCGCGGAGTGCCTTTTCAACAACACGCCGATGGGATATCTCCTGGCTGGCCTTGCGATACAAAACAAAAACCGACCCGCCGATCAAAAGACAAAGCGAGAGGACAACCGGGCCGGTAATGCGGATCAACGGCGCGGATATCGACTTGGATATGGCCCTGTAGCTGCGCAGTAAAACCACTTTCCAGCCCGGGAATTCGTCGAATTCGACCTGATTGATCAGATACTGCTCGCCGGCCAGCATCACATCCCGGTTTTTCCTGTTCAATTCGAGTCCGATCCATTTCCAGGGGCCAACGCCAAATTGCCGGTCCGCGGCAATTTTTTTTATCTCGTTCTGGGGCACCTTCCATGCGAGTTGAAAGAGCCATTCGCCCCGATTCGAAATGAAGATCACCCCCCGGGGATCGGTCACCAGCACGATGTCCTCGCTGGTCAGGCCCAACCGGTTTTCGATAACATCGACCGATGACTTGATGACCAGAATCCCGACCGGATCTTCGCTCCGGTGATCATAAATCGGATGGCTGTTGTAAACCCCACGCTTTCCGGAGGTGATGCCCAGGGCCAGGTAGGCGGTCGGCCAACCGTGGATGGCTTTCTTAAAATAGGGTCGGAAGGAAAAATTTTTACCCACGAAGCTGTCCGCATCATGGCGGTTGCTCGAAGCGATTGTGGTCCCGTTCGCATCCATTAAGTAGCACACATCCACTTCGAGTGTTTTTTTGAAATGATCCAGAGTTGAATTGGCTCTTTCGATAAGCGTCTGACCGGGATCAGACAAGGTTTCCGAGAAGACATCCATCCCCGCCAGTGCACGGACCACTTTCGTGTTTTCCAGAAGAGATGAAGAAATGCTCTTGGTCAATATCTCGAGACGCACCCGTGCCTGTCTTTCGGCTTCCTTCAAGGCGGCAGTGTTGACCGCCGAGTAGTAGAGATAACCGCCGACAGTGGCCGATATAACCGATAGTAGGGACAGGACCAAAAGAATCAGACGCAGACGCATGTCGCCCTTGCGCATGGTTGTCTCGCTTCCTGCCCGCGGTTTGAAACATCCGCGGACGGGCATGAAAGATAGGTCATAACAGAGCGTTATCCGCGGCCCCCTGCAGGGCAGCGTTGAAGGTCAGAACGGTCGCCGTTCCGCCAGATGACGGTAGGTGACGACCGTTTCAGCGTCGTGCAGCCGCAAACCGTCCTCGGGCAGAGTCGGGTCCGGTTCGACTGTCAGACCCTGAAGATTGAATTGCCGGCACAAGGCATCGATATTAAAAAGTTTCAACCCCTTCATTTTCGAGATGCTGCGCGGATGGGTCTTGAGGGTAACCGTCGCCGCCCGGACGTTCCGGTGGGAGAGGAGCCGACCGGCCATTTCCAGGAACAACGCCGCGTGAACCAGGTGTCCGAAGGCCGGGTGGCAGGGGCCATCCAAAACCGCGTCATCTTGCACCAGATCACCCGCCGCCTGAAGCCCCATACGCACCACCGGTATGGCGTGTCGGTAAAAAATAACGTAAATCGATTTCACCAGCTCGACGGCGCTTTCGAGCGACAGCGGTGTGAAGCGACCGGCACGGTACCACTCGCCCAGACGGCTTCCTTTCAAGACGACCGTCGGGTAGATCCTGACAAAATCGGGTTGCAGGTCGACCAGCCGATATGCGGTTTCCAAGGCACGGTCGCCGGTATCGCCAGGCAAACCGACCATCATCTGCAGGCCGACCGCGAACCCCTCGGCCTTGAGCAGCTTCACCGCCGCCACGGTTTGGGCGGCCGAGTGCCCTCGCAGCGATCGGCGCAGCACATCGTCAACCATCGACTGGACACCGAGCTCGATGGTACGAACGGGATATCCTGCAAGAATACCCAAATGTTTCCGGTCGATCGTGTCCGGTCGCGTCGAAAAGCGGATACTGTCGACGCGGCCGTCTTGCACGAACCGTTGCGCCAGCCTTAAAAAATACTCCACGGCGGCAATATCCAATCCCAGGAAATTCCCACCAAAAAAAGCGATTTGTGTTGTTGAATGCCGTTTGAGGGCATAGCTTAAAAATTCGACAATGCCGGATTCCAGTTCAGAT
>JBATHN010000581.1:0-2044 GCA_049666885.1 Desulfobacterales bacterium | reverse complement strand
CCGGACTTGTGCCGGGTCGATTTCTGGATTCCCTCGAAGGCAATTTCGAAAACCAGCCGGGGCGTAACGGCCCGGACCGGCCCGAACCGTTCGACCGTGTTGCGCTGGATGAAACGATCCACCTGTCGGATCTCGGCATCGTTCAGGCCCGAGTACGCTTTGGCAAACGGCACCAGGTTGTCGCCCTGGCGTACGGCAAAGGTGTAGTCGGTATAGAGTCCGGCCCGGCGTCCATGACCCCTCTGGGCGTAAATCAGCACGGCATCCACGGTCAGCGGGTCGATCTTCCATTTCCACCAGCTGCCGCGCCGGCGACCGACTTCATACACCGAACCGAACCGCTTCATCACAAAGCCCTCGACCCCCCGGCTGCGTGACTCCCGCTGCAGGGCAGCGAATTGCTTCCAGGTTCCGGCAACCACAACCGGGGAAATCTGTATCCGATTGCCGGGAAGAGGGGAGATCACCCCTGTAAGCGCTGCACGCCTGCGGTCGAGTGCGGTTTGGCGGATATCCCGGCCACCCGATTCCAACAGGTCGTAAGCGAGGAAGGCCACCGGTGCATCCCGCAGCAGTTTCTTGCCCACGGTCTTGCGGCCGATCCGTCTTTGCAGCGCCGAAAACGGCATCGGTCGCCCCTCCTTCCACGGCAGGATCTCTCCGTCGATCACCGTACCGTCCGGCAACGAGGCGGCTGCAATTTTCAACTCCGGGTATTTGTCGGTCACCAATTCTTCACCCCGGGACCAGATAAAAACCTGCTCGCGGCGCTTGATGAGTTGCCCGCGGATACCATCCCACTTCCATTCGATTTGCCAATCTTTCACGGGACCGAGACTTTCCGGGTCGCCTTCCAGGGGATAGCACAAATAAAACGGGTAGGGCCGGCTGATGTCGGCATCGTGCGTGTCCGCCGAGAGGAGTTGCCGGTAATAGTCGGCCGTGGGGGGCCATTCTCCCATCAGCCGGTGGGAAATCGCGGCCGCATCGATCCGGCTGAATTGCGCCAGGGCGCGAACGACCAGCCGCTGGGAGACGCCGACCCGGAAACCGCCGGTGATCAACTTGTTCCACACGAAGCGCTGCATGTCGTCCATCCGGTTCCACGCCGCCCCGACCGCTCTTTTCTGGACCTCGATGTCATGGCCCCGAAGCGGCAGCAGGTGCTTTTCAACCCAGCGGTGCAGTGGGCGGGCGCTCGAACCGGAAGCTTTCGGCAGCAGCAGCGTAATGGTTTCGGCCAGGTCTCCGACCACATCGTATGACGCTTCGAAAAGCCAGTCCGAAACGCCGGCCAGCTCTGCCGCCCATTCCATCAATTTGCGGGTCGGAACCACCTGACGCGGTTTACGCCCGATGAGAAAACGGATTGCCCAGATGGCGTCATCCGGTGGCGCGGACCTGAAGTAGGTCACCATGGCGTCGATTTTACGATTGGTGCTGGTGGTTTCATCCAGACGGCGATACAGGTCGGCAAAGGCTTTCATGATTCCGTTTCGCCTTCGGCATCGTCTTCTTCACCGCGGAACACCGTGGGAATCACTTCTGCTTGAAGGCCCCCTTCCTGCAGCCAGCGTGCCATTTCGGCTGCGTAGCCGTGGGTGACGGCGATTTTCTCCGCAGCGGTCGCCGCGATGGTCTGAACCAGTCCGTCCCAGTCGCTGTGATCCGAGAGCACGAAGCCCCGATCGACCGATCGGCGGCGGCGGTTGCCCCTGATGCGCATCCAACCCGATGCAAACGCCCGGACCCGGTCCGGGAATCTGCGCAGCCAACTCGGGTTGTCGGCCGACGGCGGGGCGATAACCAGGGCGCTTTTTAGAATCTGCCTGTCATCAAGAGCGCCGACATACTGGGTGGGCGGCAGCGGAATCCCGGATTCGCGGTAGCATGCATTGAATTTTTCGACGGCACCGTGGGTCAGAATCGGGCCGATGGTCGTGTCGAGACCGGCAATAATCCGCTGGGCCTTGCCCAGCGCGTAAGCGAACAGGATGCTGGTGCGGCCCTGATCCCGATTCGACTGCCACCACGCATTGATGTC
>JBATHN010000580.1:0-3015 GCA_049666885.1 Desulfobacterales bacterium | reverse complement strand
ATTAATAGAGACCAGTTATGGCTCTTTAACTGGGAACGTTGAACGTTGAACGGCTTAACCTAGGTTATTGGTTTGAATTGTTTTCATTGGCGCGTTAAGACGCCGTTTCGATCTTGTACTTTTTTATTTTGTTGAGCAGGGCGGTGTGCGACATCCCCAGTTCCTTGGCTGTTTTTCTGATGGTGCTCGATTTTTTCAGGCTGTCGACGATAATGTCCTTTTCATAACGTGCCACCAGGTTCTTGAGCGATCCGGCACTGGCAAGATCAAGAAGGCTATCGTTTTTCTGGTCCTGGATACCTCTTCCAATTTCATGGCTGAAAAGAATGCAGTCGACACGGATCGTTTCGTCATCGCTTAAAATGGCGGCGCGTTCGACGACGTTTTTGAGTTCCCTTACATTCCCCGGCCAACTGTGCCGGCTGAGCTTGTAAAGAGATTCCTTTGTGATGGTTTTGACCCTTTGGTTGAGCTTCGATGCCAACTGGAAAAGGAAGTGGTCGATCAGTTTGGGTATGTCTTCCAATCTCTCCCGCAGCGGCGGAAGATGAATCGGCAGCACATTGATCCGATAAAACAGGTCTTGTCGGAACAATTTCTGGGCAACCATCTGCTCCAGATTTTGATTGGTAGCGGTGATGATACGGGCGTTGATGGGTATTTCCCGCGTTCCACCGATTCTTCTGATGCAATTTTCCTGAATGGTCCTTAGAATTCGTGCCTGTGGTCCCAGAGGCAATTCGGCAATTTCATCCAAAAAGAGGGTGCCGTTCTCGGCAATCTCAAAAAGCCCCTGTTTTCCGCCCTTGCGGGCTCCGGTAAAGGCCCCGCCGACATAACCGAAAAGCTCGCTTTCAAGCAGGGACTCGGGCAGCGCGGCGCAGTTGATCGGAACAAAGAGACCCTCGCGCCGGCTGGCGGTATGAATCGCTTGAGCCAGCAGTTCTTTGCCGGTGCCGCTGTCTCCCCGGATCGATACGATCGAATCGGTACCGGCTATTTTTTGGGCAAAAGCCAGGGCATCTGTGATCGCCGGACATTCTCCGATAAAATCGTTGAACGTGATTCGGACGGGCATAGAAAGAGACTGTGCCAGCAGCCTGATTTCTCGAACGTCCTTGCCGATCTCCACAGCGCCGATGATATGGCCGGCCGAATCCCTTATCGGTCTTGCGGTAACGAAATATTGCAGCCGCCCCTTTTCGGTGATGAGGTCTTTCTTTATATTGTTGAATTTCTTGCCGTCGAGGCATTCGAGGATGGTGTCGTCGGGCAGATTGAGATTCTTGACACTCTTGCCGATCATCTCTCGATGGTCACACTCGAAAACTTTCCGGGCGACTCGGTTGATGGTGGTGATGCGACCGGCCGTGTCGATGGAGACCACCCCGTCGCTGACATTGTCCAAAACGACGCGAATCTGGTTTTCCCGCTCTTCGTGCGGCATTGTGTTGATAAACCGGATTTCAAACAGATCCGGAATACCGCCCAGTATTCGGAAAATCTCTTCCTTACCAGGCGCTTTCTCGCCGCCTTCGGCCTCCAGGTAAACAGCCGCCCTGTCGTCTGTGTGTACCACTTCCATGGATGATATATTCAGTCCGAAGTCGGCAACCAGCGCCGAAACATCGGCCACAATGCCGATCCGATCCCTGAAAACCATTTTTAACTTGATGTACAAAGGCGCTAGTCTGCTTTTACTTTAATGGTCACAACCATCTTTTCGCGAATTTCATTACCGTTTTGGCGAACCACCAGCAGGATGCCGTTTTGGCCTTCCGGCACAGGCCCTGCGCTGAAAGCCGGTAAGTTGGCGTATCCAGGTCCGCGCCGCCAGGCGATCAGATTCACCGGGGATATGACCTTTTGCAGCGTTCCCTCGGGCGGCACGACATCGGATGGCGGGTTGTTGATGTTTTTTTCGGTGATCCCTTCGAAAGCAAAGCGGCCGGAGGACCCTTGATTGTAGAGATAGCGCGTGCTGTTCCAGTCGATTTCAAGCGGCTGCCGGGTCTTGTTTTTCACTTCCAGCCGAAATTCACTGATGAACCGCCCGCTTCCTTTAAGCGGTGTGAAACGGGCCGAATATGTCGCGTTGTCGGCGGACTGGAATTCCGGCGAACTGATCCATGTTCTCGTCGGGGCGCAGCCAGATAAAAAAAACGTTGCTAAAAAACAGCTGAAAATGGCATTAAAAGTCTTCATCGTGCCTCCGCGATACGGTTTCGGTGATTATTCAACATCGGCATTTAGGTATTTTTAGGTTGAAAAGCATTTAATCGCAGGCGTCCGCCATCGTCAATACTTTAATTGTTTTGGCAATCCCTTTCGACAGATCTTTACAGTTGCCATGAGATTCAGCATCCGTATCAGCATATTACAGACTTTTGCGCTTCTGTTGCTTCTGACGGTTGCGAGCATAACGGCCGTTTTTTATTTAGGGTCTGCGCGGATCATGGCCGATCTTTACAGTCTCCTGGCCCGCGTCCAGGCCGACAAACTTATCGAACGCACCGTCGCTTTTATGGAGGCGCCGGGTAGCCTCACACGAATGACGGCCACGGCTTTAGAAGACACCCCTATCGTTGGCGAGCACGAAAAAATATGGGATTATCTGTGGAAGCAGCTGATGCTGATGCCTCAGATTGCCAGCTGTTACCTGGCCGATCCACAAGGCAATTTCGTCCAGGCCAGAAGAACGCCCGAGCCGGCGACACGCCTGATCGATCGCACCACGATTCCGGTGACAGACCTGTGGCACTTTCGAAAGGATGACTACGGCGTCATCAGGTCCGAGATCAGACCCGCCGATTACGACCCCCGAACCCGGCCGTGGTATAAGGCCATCCGACATGAAACCGAAATGTATTGGTCCGATGTCTACCGGTTTCAATCGACCCACGAGCTCGGCATCACCGGTTCCTGTCCGATTCTTGACCGGAAGGGGAGCCTTCAAGCGGTGGTCGGTGTCGACATTACCTTGGACAGCCTGGCTGAATTCGTCGCTTCTCAGAG
>JBATHN010000579.1:0-2874 GCA_049666885.1 Desulfobacterales bacterium | reverse complement strand
TGTAGAGAGCCCGGTCGAACGGATCGACCCATTGACGCTGATTGTTAGCAGGTACAGGCTATGGCTTCGGATATGCCGGCAGAAAAGTTCCTCAAAGATGCTCTTCATTCGAGGAAATCGTTCATGAAGACAAGATTACCGATATCCTGTTTTCTTGATAAACGCTCATGGTCCTTGGTTACGTTTTTTGCCGCCTGGTGGTTTCTTAATCTCGTGATGAACCTAACCGTTCCCGGTTTGCAGCCGTTTTCGGCCGCTCTTCTTCTACCCTCCTGCGAAATTTTCATCCTCATGGCAGTGACGGCTGTGGCGGTGCGCTGGGGCATGCCTTTTCATGCCGCCTATTATTTTCCGGCCATCGCCGTCGTCTTGTTTTTACGCCTCTTTATTTTCGCCGATTTTCTGGTACCATTTTATTTAAATCGCAAATTCAATCTTTACATCGATTCGCTCTACCTGCCGGATCTCGCACACCTGCTCTACCAAAGCATTCCGCCAAGCACCTTTTATTCCGGCCTTATCCTGCTGGCAGCGCTCGTCTTCCTGCTTTGTGTGGGGCTCTACAAGTCCCTGGCCGTCATCCACGGCTTCTTTCGACATCCCTATGGAAGGAGGCTTTTTTGGGGCACATCCGGAATGTTGTTTTTGGTCATCGCCGGATTTCACCATTTCGTGGCCGGAAAAACCTCCAGTGCCAGTGCCAGTGCGTTCGCAGTCATGCAAAGGGTGACTGAAGAAGTCCGTTTCATTCTGGATATCGGAACCTACCGTCACCGTATCCTCAGCGAAGTGCAGCAAACCGGGATGGATGGCGTCGATCCATCCAGTGCAATCAAAGGCCTGAAAGGCAATGATGTCTACCTGATTTTCATCGAGTCCTATGGCCACACCGTTTTCGAGAAGCCGGAGCATCTTGACCTCTTTAAACCGATGCTGCGCCGCTTCGAGCATGACCTGTCAGCCACCGGTTTTGCGGTCGTATCGAATTTCATCGACTCACCGTCTTACGGCGGCACGTCATGGTTGGCGCATGCGACTGCGCTCAGTGGGCTTCATATCGACAACCAGGTACGGTACCAATTCCTGTTGACATCAACGATCCGGACCGCCATCGAAACATTCAACACCGCCGGTTACCGCACCGTTTGCGTCATGCCCGGCACGATCCGGCCTTGGCCGGAAGGTGCGTTCTTCGGTTACAGCCAGATCTACACCCAACCGACATTCGGTTACCGCGGGCCCGTTTTCGGCTGGTCTGCCATGCCGGACCAGTTTGTCCTCGATTTCGTCCGGCGTCGGGAATTAGACAATCGTCGCCAGCCGCTTTTCATCGAAATCGTCCTGGGCAACAGCCATGCGCCCTTTCATGTCCTGCCGCCCTTCCTTACGGATTGGTACCGGATCGGCGACGGCACCGTTTTTCAGGGCCTCGAACCGTTGACCTATCCGGTGACCTGGTCCGACATGACTCATGCCGCCGAAGCCTACATCGCCGCCCTGACCTATGACTTTAAGGTCATTAAGGCATTTATCGAACAATTTGTTAAAGAAGATGCATTGGTCATCCTCATGGGCGATCATCAACCGAACGCCCAGATTACCGGAACCGGACGTCCGTGGTCCGTGCCCGTGCATGTCATCAGTCGCAACCGCGCATTTCTCGAACCGTTCCGCCGGCGTCAATATTCCCCCGGCGTCTTTCCATCTCAGCCTCTGCCGCACGACAGGATGGCGCATCTGTTGACCAACCTTATTGCGGATTTCAGCCCGCCTCCCGATTGAGGCAGCGCCGAACGACCATAGCCCGCAGTGGACTATGATGTTCTTCGGAGTAACATCGGGTGACAGGCCGAGGAACACGACCGCAGGAATTCGATTTGCATCCCCTCCCCTTTCTTACCGCCCGAACCTTTCCTTTCGAATCAAGAATTCACAGCAGCTAATGGTAACGCATCGAAAACGGGCACGGTTTGTGCGGACGATGGTGATATTCTTTACAAACTGCCTTTTTGCATTATTTTTAGATTCAATGAGACAGGGTAATGCAGCGGAAACTAAAGCATAAAGAGGGGTTCCGCAACACTGAAACCAACCAAGCCTCAAGGCTTGACGACATATAGGTGACATAATGAGCGAAGAAGACAACACGACCAAAAACACCGGTGATGCGGTCAACGAGCAAACGGATCCGGAAAGTCGTCCGCAGCCGAAAAATGATATTCCCAGCGAGTTGCCGATCCTGCCCCTGCGCAATACGGTGGCCTTTCCGTTCTCCATGATGCCGCTTTCGGTGGGCATTCCACGGTCGGTGAACCTCGTCAACGACGCCTTGAAGGGAGATCGTCTGATCGGCCTGGTGGGCATGAAATATCCGGAAATCGAGGAGCCGCTGCCGGGACAGACCTATGAAGTCGGTACAATCGCAAAGGTAGAACATGTGACGCGGTCGGCCGACAACAGCCTCCAGGTCATCGTTCAGGGGATCGAACGATTTCGGATCGATTACTGGATGGCCGACAAGCCTTATCTGAAAGCCCATATCGCCATGGCGCCCGACAAGATCGAAAAGGACCTCGAGTTGGATGCCCTGCAGCGCAGTCTGCGTGAACTCGCCCAACAGGTTGTGGCGCTGTCGCCGAAATTCCCGAAGGAGGTCGGTGATTATCTGTCACAGGTCAAAGACCCGCGCTACCTGGTCTACCTCGTGGCCAGCGGTACCGGATTGGAAGTGTTGAAAGCCCAGCAGATTCTTGAGATCGATTCCCTCAAAGAAAAATATCGACTGCTGATCGGCCACTTGACCCGTGAGAAAGAGGTCCTCACGATAGGGAAAAAGATCGAGTCCGAAGCCCGTGAAGAAATGAGCAAGGCCCA
>JBATHN010000578.1:0-1721 GCA_049666885.1 Desulfobacterales bacterium | reverse complement strand
GAGCACCATCGACGGGATTGTTCGCGCCACCAACCGCCTGCTGGCCGGTGCCGTCTTTGTCGTCTGCGGCTACGGCTGGTGCGGCCGTGGCGTGGCCATGCGCGCCCGCGGGATGGGCGCGAACGTCATCGTGACCGAAATAGACCCCCTGCGCGCCATCGAAGCGGTCATGGACGGCTTCACGGTGATGCCGATCCGGAAAGCGGCCGCCGTCGGGGATATCTTCTGCACGCTGACGGGCAACATTGCGGTGATCCGTCAGGAACATTTTCAACTCATGAAAGACGGCGCGATTGTCGCCAACTCGGGTCACTTCAATGTGGAGCTCGACCTGGAAGGGTTGAGCGGCATCGCCGCCTCCCGTCGCCTGCTAAGGCCGTTCGTGGAGGAATTCGTGTTGAAGAACGGCCGCCGCATCAACGTTCTGGGAGAAGGCCGGTTGATCAACCTGGCGGCCGCCGAGGGCCACCCGTCGAGTGTGATGGACATGAGTTTTGCCAATCAGGCGCTTTGTGTCGAGTACATGGTCAAAAACAAGGCCGCCCTTGCCAAAACCGTCCATCCGGTCCCTGAAAAAATCGATCGCCAGATTGCCAAAGAGAAGCTGGCGGCCATGGGGACTAAAATCGACAAACTCACGCCTCAGCAGAAAAAGTACCTCGCATCCTGGAGCATGGGGACCTAAGGGCTCACTCAAACATAACGTGCCATATTGGATGCTGATGCACCCCGTCCGGTCGCATTGCGTAAACGCCAGAATTTCCAGATATTCCGAGTTTATGCGCCTTGCCGGTCGGGCGCCTCAATGCCAAAAATTGTCAACCAAATTTTTCGCGAATCCCTATCGGTTTTCGCCCAGAACGATCACAACCCGGCACTCCCTTAAAAACGCCAGGTGTTCCGAGAATTTACGGAGTTTGACGGCGCTGGCATTGCCGATGACGATATCGCTGTGGCCGGGACCGATGGTTTTTATGCCTTTGACGATCAAGGGCCGTTCTCCCAACCGGTGGGAGCTTTCGATATCATCAATGTCGGTGACAAAACTGCTCATTCCATATTGCACCGCGAAGTCGCGGCTAGCAAAAGCCGCCCCATATACTTCCTGTCCGTTTTCATCGACGATGCGCGGTGCCAGTGCCGGATTGGCCGCGATATTGCGTGCGTCTACAACCAATCCCGTGAAAATGACGCGCTCGACCGTCTCTCCCGCTACCTTGGATGGGGTTTGTACCGACTTTACGGCGTCGATCGGTATGATACTCTGCGGAAGTACCATTTGGGCGAAACCGGCGTAAAGACTCATCTGAAGCCTCACGGCTATCGTTCCTTCCGCCAGCGGTTCGCCGCCGACCTCGACCTCATCAGCCCCTTCCGCCATCTCTCTGAGCTTGGCCTCGACCTGAGGCGTACGGGAGGCCATATCCTTGACCAGCGTATTCGTGTCGATGCGGACGGCATTAAGCAGATCAAAAAGATTGCGGCGGGCATTGAAATGCGCGGATGCAAGCACCCGGGCCTCCACTTCGGACGCACCGGCAATGCCTGAAGGCTCTTCCGGCGGCACCCCTAGCCCCACCGCGGTAACAACTCCTTCAGTCCAGTCGATAAGGTCTCCGTTTTTCGGCTCGATGACGTCTGCACCGTCGCCGTTAGCAGCTATCAGCAGAATCGTCAGAAAAGAAACCAAGCATCTGATTGACGCAGTCACTTCTAAAAAA
>JBATHN010000577.1:0-9532 GCA_049666885.1 Desulfobacterales bacterium | reverse complement strand
GAAAAGGCGAGCGCCGACCTCAGGGCGGCCAACGAACGGTTGAAAGTACTGGACCGGCTCAAAGACGAGTTTATTTCGACGGTAACCCATGAATTGCGCACGCCGTTGACGTCGGTACGGTCCATCGCCGAGATTCTACAGGCCAACCCCGGCATCGGGCACCGGCAGCATCAGGAGTTCACCGCCATTATCGTGAAAGAAAGCGAACGGTTGACGCGCTTGATCAACCAGGTGCTCGACTTTCAAAAAATCGAAACCGGTCGGATGGCGTGGCAAATTTCAGACGTCGATCTCAAAGCCGTCATTCACGATGCCCTGTCCTCCACCAACAGCCTTGTGCAGGAAAAGCGCATCCGGGTCGAGCAGGATATCCCCGATCCGGTGCCGACCGTGTCCGGCGACCGCGATCGGTTGATCCAGGTCATGGTGAACCTGATCTCGAATGCGGTGAAATTCTGCGCCGATGATGACGGCCGCATCGAGATCGGCGTCGCCGTGGCACCAGGTCACGTCCAGGTTTCGGTCAAAGACAATGGGATCGGCATCAGCCGCGAAGATCGCGAGATTATTTTTCAGGAATTCCGGCAGATAAAGCACACTCTCAAGGGCCGTCCGCCCGGCAGCGGCCTGGGGCTGACGATCACCCGGCGGATCATCGATTTTCACTGCGGTCGCATCTGGGTGGAGAGCGAGCCCGGCCAGGGGGCGACCTTTTTTTTCACCCTGCCGCGAGGAAAACGCCCGGCCTATCTCACAGAAAAAAAACACATCATACCAGGTGAGTGATATCTTCCCCTCCCTCCCCTCTCCGCTTGTTTCCCGTCAAAGTCTTTCCATCAGCTGTTAGCCTCTCGCCCGAAGCACACCCCCTTCTTCCTTTTCCTTTGCACCAAAAACCTAAACCTTAAAACGGCTTTATTCTTTTCTGATCAGTACTTCAACCGGGCATAGTAGGATTTGCGAGAGGCCGAGCGGGCCTGCTTCAGTGTCGTGATCCCCTGACTTTCGAGCAGCGGGATCAGCTTGAGGAAGATCTCGCCCGTAGCGATGGCATCGCCAAGGGCTGTGTGGCGGCCGACGATGCTGACGCCCAGTCGCTCGGCTATCTGCTCCATATCATGATTCTTATGGCCGGGGTGCACGACGGCGGACAGGAGCAAGGTGTCCAGAACCGGATTCGCGAATTTGACGCCGGCGGCGGCTTCTTTAAGCTGCAGCATCCGCATGTCGAAAGCCGCGTTGTGCGCCACCAGGATCGTTTCATCGGCAAACTGGTTAAAGAGGGGCAGCACCCGTTCGATGGTGGGCTGATTTTTGAGCATCTGCGGTTGGATGCCGTGAATAGCAATCGACTGCGGGGAGATTTCGCGTCGCGGATCGACCAGCTGGTCGAAGAATTCGGTGTGTAGCAACCGGTTGTTGACGACGCGAACCGCACCGATCGAGATGATTTCATCCCCGCCCTTCGGATCCAGACCGGTGGTTTCCGTGTCAAAAACCGTGTACGTCAATTCGGTCAATTTGCGGTTGTCCAGTTCCGGAACCTGGCCCGGTTGACTGAAAAGATCGAAGTCGAAAAACTCCGGTCGACTCTTCGACAAAATGGTTAGGTTGCGGATGTGTTCGACATCGGCTGTATCCGTCGCCGGAAACAGGAACCGCAGATAGGACTGTCCGCCGGGGCCTAAGGAGTGCGACCAGATTTCGGCTCTGTGATGCCCGATGACCTCTTTGAGTGTCGAGGACAGCACCTCGTCGGCAACCGCCACCGGTTGATCCTGCCATTTTCGAATGGTTTCCATCCTAATCGGTTTGCCGGTCCATATGAAATCGAGACAGGCAAAACGTCCTTCTCTAAGAACCCGGCAAGAAAACGTGTTACAGCCGGTTTCCGTTCGCAGCCGCTCCTGCACAAACAGCAGGGCGGCGATGATGGAGAAGCTGTCGACCTGAATCCAGAGGTCGACGTCTGCGGTTTCGATCTGGACCGCCAGACCGAGTTTCTCCCTGGTCTTGCCGACCACTGCAGCGATGACCTCTCCGGCCGGAACGCGGACCAGCGGATAACGGGTCTGCAGCTGGCGGGAGTAATAGGAGGTGGTTTTGTCGATGACCTTGCCGATGGCGATCGATTCCTGATGGATGATCTCTTTGAATTTCTGCAGCTGTCGGCTGTCCATGCCCGGGTAGTCGAGGATCGCTTCGATGGCGGCTCTGATGCTTGCCAAAGAGGACCGCGTGCTGCGGGAGAGAGAGCGCAGCAGTGAATCCAGCTGTTTTTCGGTATCGAGTTGCTGGGTTATGTCGTGAAAGATGAGAATGAAGCCGGTAAATTCCCGCCGGTGGTTCAGGATCGGTACGGCTTCAACCCGCAGCAACCGGCGCTCCAGACCGAAGACCACGAAGTAGGCCACGACATCCGATTCTTTCCGCTTCAGTTTGTCCGCTATTTCCCCCAGAGCATGAACGATGAGGTGTTTGTCGATGAGACCGAATACGGAGCGACCGAGACCGATAAAGCGGCCCGAGCCGGAATCCGGAGCCGACTCGACGGACCCGTTTTCAGACGCACCAATGAGCAGCTGCGCGACACGCGTGTTGTAAAGAAGGATCTGGCCCTCAGTGTTGCAGATCAGAACGCCTTCGGGCAGTTCCGCAACGATGGCCGCCAGAATATTTTTTTCTTCCTCGGCTTCCGCCCGCGCGCTGTCAATTTTTTTCTGAACCTGGTTGAAGAGGTCTTCGTAGCGATCGGCACTTTCATTGATGACGTTCACCAGGCGCACGATGTCGCGCACGCCTTCGATATGGATGCGATGGCTGGGATTGACCGAGTGAATCAGTCGGGTTTCCGAAGCGATTTTATCGATGGGGAGAATGTACAACCGGAAGAGCCAGTCCAGTGCGAACCCGAAACCGGCCAGCAGCAGGACGGCAGCGCTGAACAGATAGACGAGGTTTTGTCGGCCCAGTTGGAGGAGATAGGCCCGATCACCGCCTGGAAGTTGCTGCCAGAAAATGACCGTCAGGCTCAGGATGACCAGTAGAATAAATCCAATTGAGGCAACAACAAACCACAAGAATGTGTTTCTGCGGTTCATTGACAGATCAATTCTTTAACTTTTGCGATGACCTCTGAGTTCGAAAACGGTTTCGTGATATAGGCATCGGCGCCCAATGCCAGCCCCTTGGCAATGCTGGCCTCGCTGCCCATGGCGGTCAGGAGGATGATTCGGATGTCATTCCATTCCGGATTCTCGCGGACGCGCTGGCAGACTTCGAAACCGTCGATGATCGGCAGCATAATATCGAGCAGGATCAGGTTCGGATGCGACGCGGCGACTGTCTCCATGGCCTCTTCCCCGCTGAAGGCCACACTTGTCTCATATCCGTTCTGTTCCATTAAAAATTGCAGCGGGACGATGATGCTCGGTTCGTCATCTACGATCAGTACTTTTTTCGGCATAAGGTTATCCTGCCGTCAAAGGGCTCACGCAATAATAACGTTGCGTTTTGGACGCTGACGCAATCTGCATCGGGCTGCGGTGCGAAACCTAATCACGTTCGGATATGTCGAGTTTTCGCGCCGTCCCGACCGGCCACATCAATGCCCAAAATTCTAAACTTATTTTTGTGCGACCGCAAAGAAGGTCCCCAAGTTAACCGCAATAACCAGACTCCGAAAAAAGTAGCCGGCAACAGTACGTGGTAAAGTGCCGGCTACTTGTTATGTCATGTATTATCCTGCAATCTTATTATTTTTCTTTCCGTGCATTTCCAAGACCGATCTTCTCCAGGGCGACTTTCATTTCGTCCAGAATGACAGGGTCGTCGATGGTGGCCGGCATGTTCCACTGCTTGTTGTCGGCGATCTTCTGGATGGTCCCGCGCAGGATCTTGCCGGAGCGGGTTTTGGGCAGTCGCTTGACGACCGTGGCGGTTTTGAATGAGGCGACCGGTCCGATGCGGTCGCGGACCATCTGCACCACCTCTTTGATAATCTCCTGATGGTCACGGTCGACGCCGGCGTTGAGCACCATGAAGCCGACCGGAACCTGGCCTTTCAATTTGTCGTCGACACCGAGAACGGCGCACTCGGCCACATCCGGATGATCGGCCAGGACCTCCTCCATGGCCCCGGTGGACAGGCGGTGTCCGGCCACATTGATTATGTCGTCCGTGCGGGTCATGACAAAAGCGTACCCGTCTTCGTCAATGTAACCCGCGTCCGCGGTTTTATAATACCCGGGGAACTCTTCCAGGTAAGATTTGATGTATCCCTGATCGTTGTTCCAGAGCGTGGGCAGTGTTCCGGGCGGCAACGGCAGTTTGACGACCAGCGCGCCGATTTCACCGGCTTTGACCGGGGTTTTGGCCTCCGGGTCGAGCACCTGCAAATTCCAGCCCGGCGCCGGTTTGGTGGGCGAGCCCTCCTTGACCGGAAAATGGTGCAGCCCCATGCAGTTGGCACAGATGGCCCAGCCGGTCTCGGTCTGCCACCAGTGGTCGATCACCGGCACGCCGAGGTGTCGCTCGGCCCAGCGCAGGGTGTCGGGGTCGAGTCGCTCACCGGCCAGAAAAAGATACTTAAAATTCGACAGGTCGTAATTCTTTATCAATTCGCCGTTCGGGTCCTGCTGTTTGATAGCCCGGAAAGCCGTGGGGGCCGTAAACATGGTTTTGATCTTGTGCTGGGAAATCACGCGCCAGAAAGCGCCGGCGTCCGGCGTGCCGACCGGTTTGCCTTCGTAGAGAATCGTCGTAGACCCGTTGAACAAAGGGGCGTAAACGATGTAGGAGTGACCCACGACCCAACCGACGTCGGAGGCCGCCCAATAAACGTCTCCAGCGTCGATGTTGTAAATGTTCTTCATGGTCCACTTGAGGGCCACCACGTGTCCGCCGTTGTCGCGGACGACGCCTTTCGGCACGCCGGTGGTGCCGGAAGTGTAGAGGATGTAAAGTGGATCGGTCGCGGCGACCTTTACGCAGTCGTGGGGTTTGGCCGCCGCCATAACCTCGTTCCAGTCCAGGTCGCGGCCGGCAATCATCTCGGCTTTTTCCATCGGACGCTGCAGGATGATGCACTTTTCCGGTTTGCTGGTGGCCGTCTCGATGGCCTTGTCGAGCAGGGGTTTGTAAGGAATGACCCGTTTGACCTCGATGCCGCAGGAGGCGGAAACGATAACCTTCGGCTTGGCGTCGTTGATGCGAACGGCGAGTTCCTTGGCCGCGAATCCGCCGAAGACGACCGAGTGAACCGCGCCGATGCGGGCCGTGGCGAGCATGGCGATCACGGCTTCAGGAACCATCGGCATGTAGATCAACACGCGATCGCCCTTTGTGACGCCCTGGGCCGCCAGAGCGCCGGCGAATTTTGCCACCTCGTCGCGCAACTGTGAGTAGGTAAAGGTTTTGATGGTGTCGGTCACCGGGCTGTCATAGATCAAGGCCGCCTGAGAGCCGCGGCCCTGGTCGATGTGAAGATCGAGGGCATTATAAGCGGTGTTGATCTCTCCGCCTTTGAACCACCGGTAAAAGGGCTTGTTGGAATCGTCCAATACCTTGTCCCACTTCTTGTACCAGTGCACTTTTTCCCCGGCCTCACCCCAGAAACCATTAGGGTCCTTGATCGATTTCTCAAAAGCCGCATCGTACAGATTGGTCATGTCTCATCCTCCTTTTTGTGATAGCCTAAACCATTATCGCTTTATGATATAGATCGCTTTGCGGATCGACTTGTCAGCGTCAGCCTGTCGGCAAGAGGGCATCCCCGCCTTTGGCCGGTGCGGCGTATCGCTGCTCAGACACCCCTTCGTCAACTTGAGGGATGCCTTATAAGTCCCCCTTTGAAAAGGGGGATTGAGGGGGATTTTAGACCCCCAGTCAACAACGTCGAATAAGACGCCACAAAACATCACACCCGATAAAGCGGGCGGTCTGCCGACAGGAACATCAATTCAATTCTTCATCGTTGATCTACAGAACCTTGTCTCCCCGGAATATAAAACCGGAATATAAAACCGGATCACAAAACAGGGTCGTAACATCAGTTTTTCGTAATAGATTTTTAAGGGCCTCTCAAGAGTTTATGACGGCGTGTTGCGGATAAAAATGAATCTCGCCTATGCACCGAATTGCTTGGGCTCGATGACGAACCGGTACCGCTGGTCCGGCTGAATCAGTCCTTTTTTTGCCGTAGAGTATCCGGCCGGAAGAACGCAAATTCTCCCGGCCGGATTTTTTTATTCCGGGACGGGACTCGGAGGTCTATCCCCAGAGGCCCCACCCGAAGGATGCGGTGAAAAGGATGCAGAAGGCAACGATGCCGATCATCCATAGATCTTCTTGTTTCATTGTCTTATCTCCTCTGCTGATAGTTATCGGTTAGGCTTCCTTGATCACGATGTTGGTCTCGACTTCGGCGCGCTGGATCTGCACCTCTGATGTTGTCGACATCTCGGCCTTGAAGCACAGGGCCCACATCATGATAATGCCCAGGATCCACCAGAAGATCTGCCAGGACCACAGGGGCGGGAACCCGGCAAACGAGAAGGCGTTGTTGCCCAAGATACAGGCCGGGCCGATGGCGAAAAAATACCAGATCGGTACGACAATCTTCATGGCGTTGCGCCATTTGCGGCCGGATTCACTGGGCCCGTCAATGCTGTCAAGGAAGGTGCGCACCTCGTTCTGGCGCTTGATCGTCTCTTCGTTGTCCTTGATGCCGAGACCGCGGCAGAGATAGGCCACCAGCAGACCGATACCGGTCCCCCAACCCGCGCAGTGGAAGGAGAGCGGGTACTTCCAGACATAATAGGTCAGAAAAACAGCGACCATGCCGGCGAGAACCCCCAGGGAAGCGCCAACACTCGGGAAGCGGAAGCCCCAGTGGACCCCCAAGAGATAGACGTACATCACGAACCCGAAGGCAGTGGCCAAGGCCCCTAAAATAACCAGGGCGGCTTTGGAGGTCAGCCCGACCCACAAAGCGGCGACGGTTACGAAGGTCGCCAGAATGCGGTTGACCCAGATCTGCTCCGAGTGGCCGGCCTGCTGCTTGCGGATGTAGCGCCAGTAGACGTCGCGCAGCAGGATGGTGCCGCCGGTGCCGATATACGGCGCGGCCGTGGAATGGATGGCCGCGATGGCCCCCAGGAAGACGACGCCGAGAACGAAGGGCGGCAGGTAGGTCTTCATCAGGATCGGCACCACGTCGGAGTCTTTCGTAAATTCCAGAACCCCTTGCAGTTGGAGAATTTTGGAACCCATGCCCTGAAAGGCGGTGAAGTAGAACAGGGCGAAGCCGACCACGAAGGTCGACATGAAGGTCTGCTGCCAGGCCAGGGGCTTCGGGTTCTTGATGCCGAAGTTCCAGAGCGTGAAGGCCGGCGAGGACTGGATCCCCATCAGGGCGAACATGTAGGACAAGATCATGACCGCGGTCCAGATGGTCTCCTTGTTGGCCTTGGCATAGGCCACGGTGTCCATGGTCGGGTAGATGACAGCCGGAACCTCCAGCAGTCGGTGTTTGACGTCGGGTGGCATCTCCATGAGATTCTTGGTAAACGCCGTCCAGCCGCCGATGGCATCCGAGGTGATGACGTAGTAGCCCAGCAGGATGATGCCGCCCACCAGCAGGATGAACTGGAGCACGCCGACCCAGGTGCTGGCCTTCAGACCGCCGGAGCAGACGTAGAACCAGACGATGAAGGCCATGAAGATGGCCCCGAAAGTCACCGGCACGCCGGCCACCCAGTGGAAGAGCGCGGCCGAGGCCATCAGCTGAACCGCGGAATAGAACATGGAGTAGAGAAACGCCGTGAAGACCGTCAGCCAGCGGGCGGCCTCCGAGTTGAAGTAATAGGCGAACATGTCGCCCGGGGTGATGAACCCGTAGCGTTTGCCCAGCAGCCAGTTCCGCTTGGCGAAAAACGCACCGGTGATCGGAATGGTGAGAACGTAGAAGGAGGCAAACGCGTAGGCCAGACCGTCACGCCAGATAAGGCCGGGGTGACCGATGAAGGTCCACCCGGAAAACGAGGCTGCCGTCGCCGCCATCAAGAACGCGATGAAGGGGATGGAGCGACCCGCGATCGCATAGCCGGCGGAGGTTTTTTCGGAGAAGTACCCCTTCAACCCCCAGTAGAAGCAGTAGATGATGTAAATGCCGAGCATTATGTAAACCCAAGTGGTTCCGCTCATTTTTTCCTCCTGTACAATCGTCGCTTCAATTGATTGTCAAATTGTAATGTGGATGTGTCGAAGCTTTGCAACCCTCATTTGTTCGGTACCACCCCCTTTCGATACGCCATTAAATCCGGTTCGACGTCCGTCGGTGGCTGAAGCCCGTTCTTCAGTGGCACCGGATTGACTTTGTGCGGGCGTCTGAATCAGAAAGACCTTTTTTCAAATCGGTTCGACTCCGTCTCCGGAGCAGTTGGTTTGACGGATATGGGCGGCGGATTCCCGTCACCCGGATCAAAGGATTCCGATGGCGATGATCAACCTTGAACCATCTTCTTGATGGCGGTAACAATTTCAGGGTTTGCCAGGGTGGTGACATCACCCTCGTCCTGCTTGTTGGAGATCGATCCGAGCACCCGGCGCATGATCTTACCGGAGCGCGTCTTGGGCATGTCGGGGACGATCCAGACGTGCCGCGGTTTGGCGATTTTGCCGATCTCGGTGGATATGGTGTCGGAGATCTTCTTGGCCAGTTCCGGGCTGGCCTTGTACCCGGGTTTGAGAGCAATGTACAAATCCGGCTCCCTGCCCTTGATCTCGTGGGCCACCGGCACCACCGCGGCTTCGGCCACTTCTTCACAAACCAGGGCGGCGGATTCGATCTCCTTGGTCCCCAGGCGGTGGCCCGACACGTTGATGACGTCGTCGATACGCCCCAGGATGCGCACGTAGCCGTCTTCGGCCACCACGGCGGCATCGCCGGTCATGTAGGGCCAATCCTGCCACTTCTTGCTCTTGGGATTCTTGCAATAGCGGGCGAAATAGGTCTCGACGAACCGGTCGCGGTCGCCCCAGATGGTCTGGAACATGCCCGGCCAGGGATTCTGAATGCAGATGTTGCCGGCCTTGCCCGAGCCCGTCGGTACCTCGGCGCCCTCGTCGTCGTAGACGATCGGGTGGATGCCGGGCATACCCGGTCCGGCGCTGCCCGGTTTCATCGGAAGGATACCCGGCAACGTGCTGCAGAGGAAGCCGCCGGTTTCGGTCTGCCACCAGGTGTCCACGATGGCGGCCTTGCCCCGACCGACGACGTTGTAATACCACTTCCACACTTCGGGCTCGATGGGTTCGCCCACGGTGGTCATGTGCTTGAATTCGTAGTTGTACTTGGCGGGTTCATCGGGACCGATTTTACGCAGGGCGCGGATGGCCGTCGGTGCGGTGTGAAAGATGTTCACATCCAGGTCCTGGGCGATCCGCCAGGCGCGTCCGGCATCCGGATAGGTGGGAACGCCTTCGTAGATCACCGACGATGCGGCGATGGCCAGCGGGCCGTAGACGATGT
>JBATHN010000576.1:0-4677 GCA_049666885.1 Desulfobacterales bacterium | reverse complement strand
CTCTATGTACGCCGCAGCCGGAAACCCGCGGAGAACGACGCCCAGCGGGAAAAAGACCATTTATGGATGGACACTACCTACTATTCAGGCTCAGTGGAAAAGTTCACGATAGGCAGCCCGTTTTTCTTTCGACCACCGTGGGCAAATGGCCGGCTGGCCCTTCATTACCAATTGGAAACAGGCGTCACATTTGGTGTTGCAGTTGAGAATTTTGCGGTCATCGCCTCGGCGGGCTTTCTGCGGCCAGTAAGGGTCGACCCAGAGCATGCGCGCCAGACCGATAAGATCGGCCTTGCTGTCACTCAATATGGCTTCGGCCCTGGCAGGGCTTGATATTCTGCCGGCGGCAATCACCGGCACTTTGACCGATTTCTTGATGGACTGGGCCAGCGCCACCATGTAGCCGGGACGGCGCGATTTTTTGACCACTTCGGGCAGGAAAAAAGATTCATAGGTTCCACCCATGACCGAAAGGTATGCAACGCCGTTTTCCGCCAGCGCTGAAGCCAGAATGCCGGCTTCTGCAACTGTCAAGCCGCCGGGAAGCCACTCGTCGGCGAGGAGACGATAGCCGACCGGAAAATCACCCACTTGGTCTTTGACCTGTTTGAGGGTTTCAATCGGAAAACGGATGCGGTTTTCGATCGATCCGCCATAGGCATCGTTTCGCAAATTGGTCCTGGGCGACACGAACTGACTTAGCAGGTATCCCGTGCCACCGTGCAGCTCCACCAAATCGAACCCGGCCTTCTGGACTCTGTGGGCGGCACGAGCAAACTGCTTCTGTATCGCCGTAATGTCTTTTTTCAGCAATGCCCGGGGAGTTCGACCGAAAGCCGGTACATCGGAGGCAGACACCGGCTCGACAGAGCGGGCAAAGCGCCCGGCATGGTTGATCTGAAGCGCCGCGCGGCAGCGCTGCTCTTTGATGGTTGCAGCGATTTTTGCCAGTCCATCGACATAACGGTCATGGTCACAGCGCAGGGTCCGAGATGATCCGCTGCCGGCCGGCGTGATGCTGGAATTCTCCACGACGATCATGGCCGCGCCGCTTTGGGCCATCATTCGGTAGTGCGCCAACAGCAGCGGCGACACCTTGCCGCCCTCTGCGGCATACCCCAGGTAAAGCGGCGCCATGGTGATCCGGTTCTTCAAACGCAGTCCGCCGATGCTCTTGGACTTGAACAGAGTCGGATAAGCTGGTTTTTTCATCGCCTCTCCTTTCCTTTTATCGTCTCTCATGCACTCAAAACACCCAGTTGCTTCAGATCCGTTCATTTGCTCACGGCAAAACAAGTCTATCAGGCATCGTCTCCCGTAACGATGCGTCGCATTTTTTTAATGTGGCCGCGCCGTTTTTTTTTCGCCAGCTGACGTTCTTTGGATGCCAAGGTCGGCCGCGTCTTTACCCGGCGTTTTGGTTTTTCAGCGGCTCGCCGGACCAGGTGAACAAGACGGTCGACCGCATCCTGGCGATTGCGTTCCTGGGTCCGAAACCGTGAGGCCTGAATGATAAGCACCCCCTCGGCGGTCACACGCTTACCGGCCAGGCGAATCAACCGCTCCCGAATCTCGACCGGAATAGATGCGGTGTTCCGAACATCGAAGCGCAGCTGGACGGCCGTTGAAACTTTGTTGACGTTTTGACCGCCCGGGCCCGATGCACGGACAAAATCCATGTGGATTTCGGTTTCATCGATGGCGATATCGGCTGTGATGGGAATCATGGGAAGGACATCTTTTCGTTAGTGCACACAAAGGACTGATTAATAATAAAATAGCCTGTTCGTGTGTAAACAAGGTGGTTGCCGGTTTACCTGCGTTTGCCGATAGCGCCGAGCAGACACGTTTCGATTTCCCCAGCCGCCCATTGCCGGTCCTGCCGTCGTTGCCCTTCCTTGTGAACCGCGAGGATAATTTCGGCATTGTGCCGGGCGGTACGGTTACCGGCAGCGGCCGCTTCGGCAATCAACTGCCAGTCTCCGGATCCGGTAAAAAGCTGAAAAGCGACACGCAGTTCCGGGAAAAACTCCTTTCCCAAGCCATCGAAGAAAGCCACGAAAAGTCCCAAAGCGGCTGAATCCCTGTGGTTCACAATGCGTTGCAACGGACCTTTTTCACCGGTATCGGCCAGGAGATCTTTCACCGCACGGGCCGCCAGTTCAACCGGCGTGTGGGGATAGGCGGCAATGATCTCTCGCCACCTGTCGCGGTCAAAAATCGTGTCTTCTCTTTCACCGATTTCGTGATAAATGTAGGTGCGGCTTTGTACGGCCAGGATTCCGTCCAGGTTGCGCTGCAACTCGTCATTGGGTGGATTCTCCATACCACAGTGAAAAAGGGCGAATTTGAGAGCCGGACGACCCGACTTTTTGATGTAAAAAATCTTGTCCCACAGGTAGAGCTTTGCCGCCTCCCGCCGCAGAATAATACCGTCGTCCTGGGAGAGCGCCGGGATGGTCAGCAGGTCGCGTGCCAGCTCATGCCCGAGGGTGTATACGGTGTGGCCGTCGACATTAGACATGTGCTCGAGGCGGGCAAGCAGAAAGGTCGGCTTCAGGCTTTGGGCATAACCGGCGCCGTAGTACAGGCCGAAGGGTTCGAGAACGGCGTTTATACCCGAGGTGTCGAACAGATCGAACCGGCGGCCGCCGATGGCAAGGTCAGCCGGCTTCATGTCGACCAATTTTTCCCACCTGTTTTCCCTGGCATCGATCCATTCCAGGATTTCGGCGGAATCCTTTTCGACCCAGGGGGGCAGCCGGTTCTCCCACTTGTAGAGATCCCTCAACCGCAAGGCCAGACCGCAAATGGAATAGAGCCCCGCATGCTGCGCATCTGAAATGTCGCAGTTATGTCGCACCTGCCGGGTGATGTCATCAAGGTTAAACATTATTTAGATATTCGTTAAACCTAAACTGATCGGTTCCAGGTTCAGGGTTCAAATGTTACAACCAATGGATACGGCATACCCTTTTGATCAAGATCCGGAATACCCGTCATACCCTATTGGGTGAAACGGTTTCATAAACACCATAAAGCCAGAATTATTTAAATTTGAACACCACCGCTGGCCGTTGAACGTCCAGTTTGGTCGCAAAGGAAACTGTGCCATTTAGGCATAGTTTCATACAAGTTGTTTAAGGGCTTTTCAACCCAGAACGTTGAATCCCGCCTGGGCGGGAAACCGCTTAACCTAGATTAAAATCGGCCATCGTGGTTAGCGGGCATTTTGGAACCGTTTCTTCATAATTTCACGGAATATGACCAGCTTCTGCACATCTTGCGTCCCTTCGGCCAGCGAGACGGCCCAGGCGTCCATGGGGAATTTGTGCACCGGGTGTTCGCGCACAACCGATGCGGCACCGAAAAGGTCGGCCGCCCACGGGCACAACTCTTTGGCAATCTCAACCGACAGGTATTTGGCCAGAGAGGCCTCGAACCTGAAGTCAGCCCCCCTGTCCATAGCCGCGGCCGCGCGGTAGACCATCAACCGGGCGGCTTCGAGACGCGCATAGAAATCGGCGATCTCGAAGGCCTTGGACTGGAACTCGGCGATTGGTCTGCCAAAAACCATGCGGCTCCTTGCCCGCTGCACGGCCAAATCAAAAGCCCCTGCCGCGGTTCCCAGGGCCAAGCCGCTGATGGGAATCCGGCTGTTGGTGAAAACCGTCAGCGTTTGCTGGAGCCCTTTTCCCTGATTTCCCATAAGGTGGTCATCGGGAACAAAGACGTGATCGAATTCGATCCGCGACAAATCGGATGGGATCCAGACCTGTTTGTTGAGTTTTTTTCGACTGATTCCCTCAGAATCCAACTCGACCAGAAACATCGATATCCGCCGGTTGCGCGGGGCCTTCGGTTCGGTAACCGCCGTGACAACGGCCAAATCGCTGACCTGTCCGTTGGTTGTGTATGCTTTGGAACCGTTCAAGACCCAGCCGCCGTTCGTCTTTTCGGCGGACATGGCGATGCCGGCCGCATCACTGCCGGCCAGATTCTCGGTATTGCCAAAGCAGATCAGGCTCTCGCCCCGGACGGCTCCCGCCCCGAAACGTTTTAGCTGACCGTCGGTACCGAACAGGTTCAGTGCCGTCAATCCGAGGTCGGAGACGATCAATACGGTAACCGCAACCCCCGGCGACAGTTTTGCAATCCGCTCGAGGAGCAAGGTCTCGCGCAAACCGGGTCGTTTGACCAGGCGGTCGTCTTGCCAGCGGTATCCATACCATCCTGCGCTCCCCATCATCTGAAAAAAGCTTCGATGAACAATCCCCTCCCGGTTCCAGGTCGGCAGGTTCGGTGATACCTTTTCCTTTAGAAATACGTCGAAATCCGCCAACTCTGCCACAAGCTCAACAGGAATTGAAAAGTCCATCACGCCTCCGCCGGGTACGCTGCCGATGGGAATGAAATTATAAAAAAGGAATTAATCGAGCGATACCCTTTCCAACAGCTTTTCTTCTTCGAGAAGCCATCCGGCACCAAGAACCGCTGCCGAAAGAGGTTCCGCGGCGGTTTTTACATTAAGGCAGAGTTGTGTCCCCAAGTAGCGACCGAGATTTCTGAGCATGGCCACCCCACCGGTCAAGGTGATGCCCCTGTCGATGACATCCGCCGATAGCTCCGGTGGGATATTTTCCAGCACGGTTTTTATCTGGCGGGCGACCGAGTCGA
>JBATHN010000575.1:0-2907 GCA_049666885.1 Desulfobacterales bacterium | reverse complement strand
CAGAAGCTTATCGTCAATCCGCCTAGATCTAACTAGTTTCCGTCCATAAATGGCCCTTTTCCGCAATTTCGGCGTCAATCGGCGGAATCGCTTGTGCGGCGTACACGAGTACGCCTCCGCGCAATTCCTTGATTTCCTTGAACTTGCGAAAAATTGCTCATTTCTGGATCGGAAACGAATCAGTGCCCCTAATAAAACCGTGGATGTCTAATTAGAGCCCATCCATAAACGGCATCTTTCGGGCCGGGCCAGCGTTCTCGCTCTTTGCAATCCTCGCCGTAGCCCCCTGCTACACCTGCGGTTGCAAGGTCGCTGCGGCCTTGGCCGGGGCCGAAATCTACCATTTATGTATGGACACTAACTAAGCCTGTGCCCCAATCGGTTGTCAGGACGGCCGCCTGCGACGGTCCTTGCCGTTGCGGCGGTCCTTTCGGGTCGATAGGGTGACAAAAACCCCGTCTCGTACGCTGCTGCGGCGATCGACCTTGTTTTTACGCCGATTCCTGATCGGTCCCCTTTTTCCGGAAACCGGCAAGGGCGCTGTATCTTGTGGATCTTTTTTCGGTGAAACGACCTCTTTCAATGTAATCCGCATGATCAGATCCTCCTCGCAGTGTGTATCGTCTTTTTGGCATTGAAACTTTAGTGGGACATCTATTCAACGACCCGTGAGGCGGTGCTGATGTTTTTCCTGGGGTAACGCTCGCCACCAAATACCATCCAAATCGCCCCCCGCCAGGCGGCAGACAGCTCTTGGGACGGTTCAAAACGTTGCTAAATCGCTGTCTTTTTGATATTCTATGAGTATCAATTGATGTTCATTATCGGCATCCAGCCGAAATCGAAAACCCTCGGGATCATGGATCCATATAAAGGAGAACCGTATGCGAAGAAATCGATGGACGGGGCTTATGCTTTTAGTGATTTTGTTTCCGATCCTTCTTCTGTCCTGTGCCGGAAAAGAAGTGGCACCCGCGCCCCAGTCAGACACGCCGGTGGTGGTTACCGAACCGGCTCCACCGATAGCAGTCGAAACCAGACCGGCACCGGTGGAAAGCACATTCCCGGATGGTTGGGAAACCTTCGTAAATCAAGACATATACTTTGAAAAAAACAGTGCCGCGCTGCTGCCGGCCGCGCAGGAAATCCTGGTCGAAAAAGCGGTCTGGCTCCGGGCTCATCCGGAAATCCGAGTTGTCATTCAAGGCAACAGCGATGAAGACGGACCCGACGAATACAACTTCGCACTGGGTGACCAACGGGCCGGCAATGTAACAACTTATCTGATTGAACACGGGGTTGATATCGCGCGTCTGGCGGTGGTCAGCAACGGAAGGGAAACGCCGGCTGTGTTCGGTCGGGATGAAGCCTCAAAAGCCAAAAACCGCCGAGTCCATTTTTCGATCGACGTCGTCGATTGAACCCGAATCCACATGGCAGGTCTTTGGAAACCATATATTTACAAATGACAGGCCGCGCTTTGCGGATTTCGTTGCGCCAGGTCTCAGGATTTGTCTGACCCCGCAAAACGCGTTTTGATCCATCGGGCCGACCAAAACGCAAGCCGCTGCAGGCGCTTCTGATTCTGCCCGCCTCTCGACGGCAACATCTCCTTGGCCATTGAATCAGTACTTCGCACCCAGCGGTACATCCCCTCATCATGACGAGTGACCGGTCGACCGCCGATACCCCGCATGCCTCCGCCGACCGCTATTTTAAATTGACATCCGGACGGCACATTTTATACAAATGATATACAATTCCAAACTCAGCAAACCCAAAGCGACAGCTCAACAGGATAACTATGAAACACCTGTTTACACCGTATCAAATCAAAAACCTCTCTCTTAAAAACAGAATCGTCCTACCGCCGCTGGCCTCATTTCTCCTTGAAAAGGGCGGTGGTATAACGGATCAAGCCGTCGAGCATTACCGGCGGCGCGCAGCCGGCGGGCCGGCCATGGTCATCATGGAGGCTTGCGCGATCTCGCCCGAAGGGGTGGTCTCCGAAAACCAGGCCCGCATCGACAGCGATCGGTTGATAGAGGGGCTCGCCCGGATCGCTGCGGCCATCAGGGCCGAAGGGGCTGTTCCGGCCATCCAGATCCACCATGCCGGACGACAAACCTCCGCCAAGGTTATAAAGCGTTTACCGTTGGCGCCCTCGCCCCTGCCCTGCCCGGCTATCCGGGGGGATGTGGCCCCCCTCACGGTCGAACAAATCCAGGATCTGGTCAAAAAGTTTGCCGACGCCGCGGTGCGAAGCCGGGAAGCCGGCTTTGAGCTGCTGGAAATTCACGGGGCTCACGGATATCTGATCAACCAGTTCCTTTCGCGTTACTCGAACATCAGAGAAGACGGCTACGGCGGTGATATCGCCGGACGGACCCGCTTTGCCATCGATATCATAGCAGAAATACGAAACCGCCTGGGATCGTCCTTTCCGATTTCCTTCAAAATAAGTGCCCAGGAGTTCGTGCCTGACGGCCTGACGGTGGAGGAGAGTATCGATATTTTGAAATTGCTGGTGGCGGCCGGAATCGACGCCGTTCAGGTCTCCGCCGGGAACGACTCGACCCCCGAATGGATTTGTCAACCGATGTTCATGCAGAAAGCCTGCCTGGTGGAATCCGCCGCAGCCATCAAAAAAGCGCTGAAGATCCCGGTGATGGCCGTCGGCCGGATCAACGATCCATGGACGGCGGATAATATCATTGCCAAAGGAATGGCGGACCTGGTTTGCATCGGGCGCGGATTGATGGCGGATCCCGAAATGCCGCTCAAAGCCCAGGAGGGAAGATTCGACGAAATAAGGACCTGCATCGCCTGCAACACCTGCATGCAGTCGATATATCGCAAAGGGCGCCTGGAGTGTCTGGTCAACCCGGCCTTGGGCCGTGAACAGGA
>JBATHN010000574.1:0-7183 GCA_049666885.1 Desulfobacterales bacterium | reverse complement strand
GAATATAGGGGACATTCTCATCGTTTAAACTTTTACCAACCAAAACTCAATTGATGCAGGATAATCATACCGTGCAAATCCTGCAGAGAACCAGTGACGGCGATCAAACTCAATGAGAAATATTTTCGTTGGGTATGATTTTTACTAGGCGTCAGGACTATGAATTGAGCGTCACCCCCATCAGTCGCCTGGCGTCGGATGGGGAAGCCGGCTCACAGCCCATGCTGCGGATCATTGCGACCAGCTTTTCAACCAGCACCACATTGCTTCGGGCCGCTTCCCCCGGCGCATAGAAAGTGCTGTCTTCAAAGCCCACCCGCACGATGGAAGCACCCAGACCGATGGCCGCGGCCAAAAGCGACAGGTCGGTCATCTTGTCATGTACCAGCCCCCAGGGGCTGCCGGGCGGCAGCATCGATTTCAGAAAAAAAAGACAGGTTGGATCGGCCGGCAGCGCATGGTGAAACCCAAGGCCGAAATTGAAATAGTAGGGCGGCTGGAGCGTTTTTTCATCGACGAGGCAGGATACGGCCGCCAACATGCCGGCTTCGAAGATTTCGAGCTCCGGGACGACCGTTGCCGACTGCATGCGCCGGGCCCAGTAACGGATGTCGGGCAGTGAGTTGATGTAGACCGTTTCCTCGAAGTTGACCGAGCCCATGTTGAGAGACGCCACTTCCACGCGGGAATCGTTCAAGGCCACGCAGCGTTCCTCCACCGTCAGTTCAGATGCTCCCCCGGTGGATCCCTGGATGACGATGTCGCAGGAATCGCGGACCATATCGAGGGTTTGCGCAAAGGCGCTCAATTCAGCGGTCTGGCTACCGACCTGGTCCCGCACGTGGAGGTGAACCATTGCGGCCCCGGCCCGGGCACACTCGATAGCGGTGCGGGCCACTTCTTCGGGGCTGTGCGGGTTACCGGCCGGCGACGGGTCGCCTTTTCCCACCGGTGCGACGGCGACGACAATTCTGCGGCGTTCGGTCTGCTTCATCGGGTAAGGCGCCCTTTCGTCAATGGTATATGCGGTGAGGGTCGATACCGCATCTTAAAAATGACTCAGTGCAGCCCGGACAATCCTTCAGGATGTAGGCAGGACCCATTTTTAAGGCAGGAACTGATTTTTCTCAAGGTCGCCGGGAATGACGGATTTACTTTAGAAGACGGAGAGGCTGTTTGTCAACTGGGTGCAACGGTCGCTGCGGTTCCGGCTAACGGGCACGTTTTTATCACGGTCGGGATATGAAAAATCGTCACTTTTTTATCAAAGGACCAAACAGGTGGCAGATGAATATAGCGGCCAAAGTGAAGAATACTCGAAATAGAGTTGGAGATCTTTAAACATCGAAGGCGGGCACAAACGATCCGTAAAAAATATCGGTTTATTGCAGTTGAACCGGGGCGGCATGGAGGACGAATGCCGCCCCGGTTCGGGACGATACCTTTGCCTGAAGATCAGGCCAAGCGTATCACCAAAAGGCCGGCATTCATGCGTTTGACAAGCAGCTTGATACCGTCGCCTTTTTTGTTCTGATCGAGTAGTTCTTTAAAGTGAGTCACCGAAGCGAAACTCCCATGATTAACTTCGAGAATGAGGTCGCCTTCTTCAACACCGGCCTTGTCGGCCTTGCTGCCGGCTTGCACGCCAACCACGATGATACCGTTGGCGTTGCCGAGATTGTAGCGCTCAGCCATCTCCGGCGTTAGCTCGGACACCTGAAAGCCATACTCACCATTGTTTTCCTGTTGCTTGTCATCGGCTGCAGCCAAAGTCAGCGGCCGCTTTCCGATTTCAACCTCCAGGATCTTGGTTTCACCACCCCGCAGCACCTTGACTTCGGCCTTGTCGCCGACGCCCAGGCCGGCCACCAATGTCGTCAGATCACGGCTGGTCGTCATCTTTTTGCCGTTTACCTCCGTTATGATGTCCTGGGCCTTGATCCCGGCTTTTTCAGCCGGATCTCCGGGCGTAACGGCAGCAACCAGCACACCGGTCTGCCCCTTGGCACCGTAGTACTCCGCCAGGTCTCCCTTCACGTCCTGAATACTGACGCCAAACCACCCGCGGGTGACCTCACCGTTTTGTTTCAATTGTGCGATGACCTTCTCCGCCATGTCGATGGGGATCGCGAACCCGATTCCCTGACCGCCAGCGATGATCATGGTGTTGATCCCAACGACCTCACCCTTCATGTTGAGCAGGGGGCCGCCGCTGTTCCCCGGGTTGATGGAGGCGTCCGTCTGAATATAATCGTCGTAGGGCCCGGAACCGATCACACGCCCTTTCGCGCTGACGATGCCGGCGGTCACGGTGTTATCCAACCCGAACGGGCTTCCGATGGCCATAACCCACTCCCCGACTTTCAGATTGTCGGAACTCCCCAAAGCCACTGTCGGCAGACTGTCTTTTGCGTCAACCTTGAGCAGGGCAATATCGGTGACAGGATCCCGCCCGACGATCTTGGCGTCGTATTCGCGTTCATCTTTGAGGACGACCTTGATTTTATCGGCGCCCTCAACCACATGGTTGTTGGTGACGACGTAACCGTCTTTGTCGATGACGAAGCCGGACCCCAAACCGGGTTGTTTGAATTCAGGTCGACCGTTCGGCCCGAAAAACTTTTCCGAATGGTCCTTGAAAGGATTGTTGTTGCCAAAGGGGTTCATCCCAAATGGACCCAAAACCGGCCCGTTGGTCTTGACCGTTTTTTCCACCCGGATGTGGACGATGGCCGGGCTGACAGTGTCGGCCAGGCTGCTGAAGTTTTCCGGAATCATCGGTACCGGCGCATTCGGGCTCGCATTCGCGATCAGCAATCCCGATACAACCAGTAGCCCTGTCATCAGCATAATGATGATAGACCGAGTTAAGTTGATTGTTCGTGTCATGTTCTTAATCCTCCTTGCGATTGGTTTATTGTCGACGCGAGTTTCATTCGAACCGTTAACGAATGGATCCCTACCGTCGACGGTCTAGTGTTTTGTGGTTCGGTTCGTTTTTGCTTGCTGATACGTTAATGCCCCAACCTTTCATGCGCCTTGCACGAATATTACAACCGTGTAATCCGGCAGAAAGGCTATGGCAAGATTGCGGTATTATAATAGATGAGTTTTATCCCATTGAATTGAAGAGAAGGGTTCGAGGGTTCAAGGGTTCCAGGTTCAGGGTTCAAGGTTCAATAAAAGACATTCTTCCTTCAACCCGGAACGTTGAACGTTGAACTTGGAACCTTTTTGAGTTCAGGGTTCAAAGGTTATAACTAATGGATACGGAACACCCTATAGGTCAAGATCCGGCATTGTCGATTTACCCCATTGGGTGAAATATTGTATTCGACTCGATCGACGCATCATACGATTATTAGGGACCAGTTATGGCTCTCTAGTACGAAAATAGAGTGTAATGCGGAAAAATGTGGGCACCTCTGCCCGGATGAACGGTTTCGAAAGACGGCTGAAGCTCGCCGCCAACGGGTTCTAAGCCCGGACCGATCCTGTCTTCAGATAATGAGTTTGGATGCAGCTTGAAGGTCGTGCCTTCCAAGCGGCATCGGCATAGAGTCCGGTCTAAGACCCCGTAAGCGACTCAGACAGTCAGCCGCTTTTCGCAACCGTTTATCCGGACTCCGGCGCATCATTTTCATGTGCCGTCGCGAGCCGCCAGGGCCATGAGTCTTTAACTGAGAACTGTTAATCCCGCGGGAAACCGCTAAACCTGAGTTAAAGAAGCTTTTATCCGCTAATGTCCCACTTGCGGGGTCTGCGCTTCGGTCTGACAAACCGCGCAGAGTTTAAATTTACAGAAGGGAATTCACCATGAAGACAATTCAGAACGCTTATCAACGGCTCTTGAGAGTCACTCTCTTGTGGGTTTTTGTCCTAATTCTCGTTTCAAGCACGGGTGCGGGTCTTGACAGCCGTACCCTCAACGGTGGTCACGGCAATCTATTGACGGCCCCGGTCAATGCCGCAGAAACGGATCAATCCCTCCAAAGGCCGCCGGTGCCCTCTTGGCCCCACGAAAAAAGTGACCTCGCGCCGGACCCTGCGGTCGTGTTCGGGCAACTCCCCAATGGCTTCAGGTATGTCCTCATGGAAAACAGTACGCCCAAAGACAGGGTCAGCATCAACCTGAAAGTCATGAGCGGCAGCCTGGACGAAAACGACGATCAGAAGGGTGTGGCCCACTTTCTGGAACACATGCTCTTTAACGGATCAACCCATTTTGCACCCGGGGAACTGGTGAAGTATTTCCAGAGCATCGGCATGCAGTTCGGTGCCGATGCAAACGCCTACACCGGCTTTGATGAAACGGTCTATATGGTTCTACTTCCTGAGGGGGACGAGAAAAATCTCAGCGAAGGGCTACTGGTTATTAGAGATTATGCCGACGGTGCTTCTTTGTTACCGTCCGAGATCGACCGCGAGCGAAATGTCATCCTGGCGGAGATGCGCAGTCGAGACTCGGCGTCCTATCGCACTTATGTGGCCGGCCTCGGTTTCGAAGCTCCCGAAGCAAGGTTGTCGCAGAGACTTCCCATAGGAAGCGCGGAAGTCATTCGGAACGCAGACCGCAAACTTTTCAAAGACTTTTACGATACTTGGTACAGGCCGGACAACATGGTCCTGGTAATGAGCGGTGATTTCGATGCCCGGTTGGCCGAGCGGCTCATAAAAGACCGATTTAGCGATGTATCCGTCCGCAGTCCGCAAAGGGACAAACCCGAATTCGGCACCGTCAACCATGCGGGTATCAAACCCTTCTACCATTTCGAAAAGGAAGCGGGCAACACCACGGTATCTCTGGAAGTTATCGAAAAAGTGTCTCACCGTCCGGATTCCGCCGCCCTTCAGGAGCAACTGCTCCAGGAAGAGGTCGCCGACCGGATGCTCCAGCATCGTTTGGATGCTCTGGTCAAGAAACCCGATACACCGTTTACGGATGTGTCCTCCGGCTCGGGAACCTTCCTGCGTCAGTTGAAAACGGCGATGATCAGTGCCGAAGGCAACCCCGAAGACTGGGATAAAATGCTGAATTTAATCGAGCAGACCCTCAGAAGCGTCCTTGATTTCGGCTTCACCCAGACTGAGCTGGAGCGCGTCAAAAAAAGCGTGCTGGCCGAGTACGACGACGCGGTGAAAACATCCAACACCCGCGACAGCCGTCGACTGGCAATGCAGATCATCTCTTCGTTGAATCGAGACCGGGTTTTTCAATCACCGCAGCAGAGAAAGGCGCTCGTGGGCCCGATGTTTGAGGCCCTCACGCTCGACCGGGTAAACACAGCTTTTCGGGGCGTCTGGTCGCCCACTCACCGGCTCGTCATGGTCACCGGGAATGCGGACCTGGCCACCGGCGAAACCCCTCCCGAACGCCAGTTATTGGCTGCTTATGATCGGAGCCGATTGACGGCGGTCGTCCCCAACGGGGAGGCGAAACCCGTCCGCTTTCCTTACCTGCCTGACCCGTCATCCAAAGGTCGTATTGTCAACAGGATGTCCCTTCCGGATCTCGGGATCACCCAGATCGATTTTGCCAATGGGGTGCGCCTGAATCTTAAAAAGACCGATTTCAAGAAAAATGAGGTCCTGGTCAACATTTCCTTCGGCACCGGCCGGTCCGGTGAACCATATAATCTGCCGGGACTCTCCGAACTCGGCCAGGCGGTTGTCGATGAAAGCGGTTTGGGCCCATTGAGTCGCGATGATATCGACCGGGCCATGGCCGGCAGTAACACAACGGTTGACTTTACCGTTGCAGAAGACCATTTTGCTTTAGAAGGTAAAACGGTGCCGGAAGAGACCCGTCTGCTGTTTCAGCTGTTGTACGCTCATTTGACGGATCCGGTTTACAGCGAGGAGGCATACGCTCTTTCGATGCAGCGATTTGGTCAGATGTATACGGCGCTTTCCCGATCGATCGATGGGCAGATGCAACTTTCCGGATACCGTTTCCTGGCCGGCGGCGACCAGCGTTTCGGCCTCCCGCCTTTCGATTCTTTCGCGGCCTTGACGCTCAAAGACGTGCGTTCCTGGATTGATACCGCCGTGAAAAACGAGCCCTTGGAGGTATCCGTGGTCGGCGATTTTGACGAGGCGGTGGTGGTCGATATTGTCGGCACCTATATCGGCAGTCTGCCCGCCCGGCCGGGTTTGGGCGGCGAGAAACGATCTTCCTCGATCCGATTCCCGGCCTCGCAGTCTTTAGACATACAGGTTGAAACGGAAATCCCCAAAGCCTTGATCGTGGTCGCCTATCCCACCGAAGACATGTGGGATATCAAACGCACGCGTCGCTTGGCCGTGTTGGGTGAAATTTTCTCGGACCGGCTGCGGGAACGGTTGCGGGAGAGTCTGGGGGCTACCTATTCACCGTACGCCTACAACAGGCCCTGGCGGGCCTACCCCGGCTATGGCGTTTTTCAAGCTGCGGCGCTGGTAGATCCGGCCCAGACGACTGTTGTTGTGGATGAGGTCAGGCAGATCATATCCGATCTCTCACAAAACGGCATCCGCCCGGATGAGCTGGAAAGGGCTATCGGTCCGAGCCTCACTGGGATAAAGGACCGCATCCGCACCAACGCTTACTGGCTCGATACGGTCCTGACGGGGTCAAAACAATTCCCTCAGCAAATCGAGTGGAGCCGGACGATCCAGACTGATTACGCCGACATAACCAGTCGTGAACTGTCGCAACTGGCTGCTAAGTACCTGAACAACGAAAAGGCGGCCGCGATCGTCATCAAACCGGTCTGACCTCCTTGTAGAAACTGATCGGTTCCAGGTTCAGGGTTCCGGGTTGAAAAGCCTTTAAAAAGTATTCAGAAATATCAAATTTCAAGCACCAAATGCCAATGAAATCCCAAATTTCAATATCCAACGACCCAAACAGGATTGAATTTTGGTCATTGTGATTTGTTTGTTATTTGCGATTTGGAATTTTCGCCGAAACTTAAACGTTTCCTCTTTGATCAGAGTGGTCGCTCGCGGCCAGAGGCAGTGCTAAACCCTGAACCGATCAGTTTAGATTCTACAAAGGGGTTCAGGCCGGTTTGATGACGATCGCGGCCGCTTTGTCATTGTCCAGGTACTTAGCAGCCAGCTGCGACAGTTCACGACTGGTTATATCGGCGTAATCAGTCTGGATCGTCCGGCTCCACTCGATTTGCTGGGGGAATTGTTT
>JBATHN010000573.1:0-1817 GCA_049666885.1 Desulfobacterales bacterium | reverse complement strand
CGGCGAAGCCGCGTTTCATAAATTTTAAGGGAAATCGCTATGCGATTTCCCTTAAAATTTATTTGAATATGCGCGTCGCCAACTCGATATCTTCCGGGCAAAACACGAACAGACATTTTGCCTCGGGCGAAGAGACCGAACCGTAGACATAGTTGATGTTGATTCCCTCCTCGCCGAATTTGCTGGCAATTTTGGCCAACTCTCCGGGACGGTTGTCGAGCTCGAGCGCAATGACCGGCATGATGTCAAAAACATAGTCGTTCTTCGACAGCAGGTCGACCGCCTTGTCGGTGTCACCGACCAGCAGTCGGATCAGAGCGAACTCGGCCGAATCCTTGCGCATCGAATTGTAGCTGGCCGCCGAAGCAATCCGCTGGAGCGACTTTCCCCGGGCCCGGAAAAGTTCCTGCACGTAAGCCGAAGCGTCCTGAATGGTGAGGGCATCGATGTTGATGTCCGCCTCCGTAAACAACGTCGCCAACTTGCCGAGCTCCCCGGGGGCATTTTTCAAAAACAGCGAAATTTCCGTTCTGACCATGATACACTCCTGAATGACTCAATGGGTGATTTATAGGCTTTGAGATAAATTCTTTGGACTGCATTATCGGTCGTCGGCATGTTACAATAAAGCCTTCTCTCTCTGGCCTTGCCAAAAAAATTATCTTAAAGCTTATAGCTAGTGCCCATCCGCGATTTTTTAAAGGCACTTTTGAGTGTCCAATTCATAAATGAGAATTTTTTTCGCTGGGCAAACCCGCAGAGAACGCAGTCCATCGGAAAAAAGGCCATTTATGGATGGACACTAGCTACAGAGGTATCTATAGGATATCAGCATCGAAGTCAACTGAAGGCAGACAGAGATCCCCGTCGAGAATAAAAAAAGCTGAAAACCGCTCTCGGGTTTAAAACGAATAACCCGGGGCTTTCAGCTTTTACGTAACCGTTCACAGGGTTGCAAAGTCCGATGCGCTTCAAACCACCTAATCGTAAGCGTTTACAGGGTGCCGCAGATGCAAGGCGTCGGGTGCGCAGACGTACTTTTGTACTTCAAGTGCCCGACAACAAAGCAGATGCGGTGCCCTGTGAACGCTTACGCTTTTACTGTTCGCTTTTAACGCAACTGAAAGAACGGCTGGAATTTCCCCTGTCCTACTTGTGAGATCCCCCAAACAGTTCCTTGATTCTGGCACGATCGGGAGTGCCGTCCTTTAGCAGCGGCAGTTCCAACGTAAACTCCACAAAGCTGGGCTTTTTGAAACGGGCGATCCGCTGGCCGACGAATTCAATCAAATCGGCGGACTCAAGGCTCTGGTCTTTCTTCAGCTGGCAAACCGCCTTGATCGCTTCTTTCCACTTCGGGTCCGGAACGCCGATGACAACCGTTTTTTCAACCGCCGGGTGCATCAGAATGACTTTCTCGACTTCCGCCGGATAAACGTTTTCACCACCGGGCTTGATCAGCTCTTTTTCAGCCTTGCGGCCGGCGTACCAGAGGAAGCCCTTATCATCGAATCGCCCCAAATCGCCGGTGTGATGCCAGTCCTCTCGGAATGTGTGGGCATTGTCATCGGGCAGGTTCCAATAGCCCTTGAAGACCATGGGACCCTTCATGGCGATCTCACCCACCTCGCCCTCTTCGACCGGACGATCATATTCGTCCACCAGACACACCTCGGCCAGTTGAATGACCTTGCCGGCCGCACCGGGCCGGTCGCTGTATCGGCCGAGAGTGGCCAGGCAGGATGTTTCGGTCTGTCCGTACATGCAGTAAAACGTACCGCCGGTCATTTTCTGGTATCTTTCGATCGTCTCCGACG
>JBATHN010000572.1:0-3651 GCA_049666885.1 Desulfobacterales bacterium | reverse complement strand
GTATTTCTGATCTATTCGTTATTTACTGTCTGACAGAAAAAAACACGCATTTCAGGATTAAGAACCCAATGCAGGCCTTCGACCGCAACCAAATCAGTGTTCAGCCCTGCCGCTGGCCTGAAAAGCGGCCAGTTTGATCGTTAAAGAAACTGTGCCATTATGGCGTAGTTTCATACGAGGTTTCGGGTTTCAGGATTTGGGATTTCCTGACACCTGACACCTATAACCCTATACCCGATGAATATAATGGTTTCACTTTAGCAACACATCTTCGCATCTTGCGAAGAAGTTACGATCTAAGACTCTAACGCTATAACATCCGGTCACCCCGACTCGATCTCAGATTTTAAATCTATCCAGCACAATCGATCCGTTCCGATACGCATCGTGTAACGCCGTCAACTCTTCGATGTGGGACTGAATTTCTCGGCCTATATCGGTATTTTTAATGCGAATCCGGCGATTCTGACTTTCGATGATCTCGGTGGTACAGTCGATATCGTGAATGTCCATGTCGGCAGCCGGACCTGCCTCACGGCCATGGTGCGTGGCCAGCAGCAGTCCCCATGAATTATAAACCAGTGTGTAGCCGGCGATACCCGTCTTTTTCTGATAGGCCCGGGAAAAACCGCCGTCGATGACGATCAGCTTGCCGCCGGCTTTCAATGGCCGCTCCTTTTTTTTGACGATCACCGGTACATGCCCGTTAATAATGTGCCCGACATCCGGTTTTAAACCAAATGTTTCTATGATTCGGCGGACCGTGGCTTCATCGTCCCGCAAGGTATAGTATATATTGCGCGGCTCTTTGTGGGTGGATTGATCTTCAATAAAATAGTGCTCGAAGGTGGCCATCTTTTCTTTTCCAAAAAGAGGCGAACAGGGACCGCACCACAAGTACCACATGGCGTCCAGACCTTCTTGTTTTTTCGTGGGGTCATCGGCGGTATAAAAGCCCTGCCGGGCCAGGCGATGAAATTTCTCCATCAATGCCCTTCCGGCATATTCCGCATGATTGAACTGCAGTGATTTGAAGGAGCCGTCGTCATTCATGGGGAGGCAACCGTGGTAGAGCAGATTCCCATTGTAGGTTTTATAGATGCTGCCCTTGGCGAAGAGAAAACGTGCATGCTGCTGTAATTTTTCACTGTTTAAAAATGCCAATTTCAATCGTGCGACCAGATGCTGTTCGGAAGAGGTTAAGGCATACGGCTCTTGGGGCGCGACGGTCTGAAATCGGTTGTCAAGCAGAGGATAGGCGTGTTTGTCTATCGCGACGGTTCCCTGCTCGAAGTCAATTTTATCCAGCAGCAAACGATCCTCAAGGCCGTATTCCGGTCGACGCCTGATGATCTGAGCCTCAAGCTTAAATTGTATAAGGGTGATGGCTTTGTGCATCCGGGCCATCATTCTGCGCTCGCTCTCCGAGTCGTCCGGCTGATTGAACCCCTGGGGCAGATACAGATCACAGGGATCATTACCGTAGGTGTCGATCGCAAAAGAGGCCAGGGGCAGCAGACTCACCGCATAACCGTTTTCTAAAGTCTCCATATTGCCATGTCGCAGGGAGATACGGATGATATTGGCGATGCAGGCCTCACTACCGCCTGCCGCTCCCATCCACAGGATATCGTGATTGCCCCATTGAATGTCGACGCTGTGATAGGCCATCAAACGATCCAGGATGAGATGCGCACCGGGACCGCGATCGTAAATATCACCCACGACATGCAGGTGATCGATGGCCAGGCACTGGATGGCTTTGGCCAAGACGACAATAAAAGCCTTGGCGTGGCCGGTGGTGATAATCGTGTCAATCAAGCCTTGATAGTAATCGCACTTGTCCGTCAGCTGTTCTTGTTCGTAGAGCAGTTCTTCAACCAGGGCCTCAAATCGGCCTTCGATCAACTGCCGAACCTTAGCGCGCGGATATTTCGATGCAACCGCGCGCAATACACGTATCAGGCGCAGCAAGGTTTCTCGACACCACTGCCGCTGCCCGTCAGCAACGGGCAACATGATCCCCAGCATCGTTTCAGGCGCATAAATCAGGGCACCCAAATTCACTTTTTCTGCATCAGACAGCGTGTCGTCAAAAATCTCGGCGATCTTGCGCTTGATCGCACCGGAGGCATGACTCACCACCTTGCTAAAGGCGTCGAATTCACCGTGAATATCCGAGATAAAATGCTCGGTGCCCTTGGGCAGGTTGAGCTGGGCCTGAAAATTGATAATGGCCTCGGCGACAGCTTCCACGGACGGGTACGCTTTGGCCAGGTGGTTCAGGTTGCCCATCTGATCCGGAATTGGGTTCATGGGTTCGATTCCTCTTTGTTTATAAAAATGCATCGATGGGCTTTAAAATGAATGATTGATAGCCGTTTGTAAGCCAAATATCACCCCTAAAAGGGGACCATTTTGATATTTTTTCACCGCAGAGGCGCTGAGTACTTGGTTAATTTTTTGCTTTCCGTTGAGAGAGAGGGCGGAAAGCAAAAATCAGCAACCTTTAGGGGTTTCAATTTGCTACTGTCAATAAGAAACCCTCATAAGTGGTTTGTTTGTCTATCGAAGCTGAAAGCTTTTCCTTTGCCGGAGGCCGACCACTAATTTGCATGATCCGATCTGTCATCCCGAATTGGCGGGGCCTCTCAACGGCAACGGAAAAATAATATTTTCTCTGCGATCTTTGTGTCTGGAGCGAAGCCCCGCAGATAACGGGACAGGCTGGGCGGTTTATACTCACTTACCTTCCCGCACAACATAGCTTTGACCATCAGTATAACTGAAGGTTTAGGGGATTAATCAAATCACCGTATCATCGTCAATTGCCGCGTCCTTGGGGATAATCACCAGTCCGTCTCGGGCCACCCAGTTGTCCGTTTCGCTGTCGGGGCGGTCGGGTAGATGCCGGATGTGTACATTGCGACCAATGCGGGCGTTCTTATCGACGATGGCACCTTCGATAACGGCGCCTTCGCCAATGCCGATGTCGGGCCGGCCGAGCCGTTTGTTTTCGGCTCGATTCACTTCGGTTTCGTAATAATCCGCGCCCATGACGATCGAAGACCGAATCTGTGCCTTTGGGCCGATCAGGCTGCGCAGGCCGATGACGGCGTCACGGATGTCTGCTTGGGTCACACGACATCCGTCCGCCAACAGGGTGTGGTCAAGCCGGGCCCCGTGCACCTCGGAAGCCGGCAGAAACCGGGCGCGGCTGTAGATGGGCCGTCCGGGAATATAGATGTCAAAGGGCCGCTTCGGTGACGCCATTTCCAGATTCACGTCATAAAACGCACGGATGGTACCGATATCCGCCCAATAGCCGTCATAGACATAGCCCATCACACGGTAATCGGCCAGGGCACCGGGGATGATATTTTTACCGAAATCGTCCCCCTCGGACTTGAGCACTTCGAACAACAGGTCGGTGCGAAAGACATAAATACCCATGGAGGCCAGATAGGGTTTTTCAGGACTGGGCATGCTTTCCAGACCCGCCAAGGCGGTAAGTTGGGGCTTTTCGGTGAAGCTCTCGATCCGCCCGTCTTCGCTGCGCTTGAGTATGCCCAAGGCCGGGGCCATATCGGCCCCAACCGGCTGCACCGCCATGGTGATGTCGGCCCCGGTTTCCACGTGATAGTCGACGAA
>JBATHN010000571.1:0-5889 GCA_049666885.1 Desulfobacterales bacterium | reverse complement strand
AATGAGATCTTATACGCATAATGCGGTATAAAAACGAAAGAAAAGGGGACGCAATGAAAATATTTGTTCGTGAAAGACGCAAGGTCGATAAGGGTGAAAAAAAGCCGCGCTTCCGGTTTGTCGGCGTCAGTGGCGGAGACATCAAGATTTACGTCAGACACGTGCGAAAAAAAGAATTGGATCAGGTGGCAGCTGCCACCGGTGCCGAGATCGTGTACCTTAAGGCCGTCAAAGACGGTAAGGGAAAAAGCAAAGGCAAAGGCGCCGCTTCAGTATAACCGGATTTAGCAGCCCTGGTTTGGCTTATGTCTCCTTGTAGATGATTGTGCCGACGTGTTGGCCCTCAAGGGCCGCCAGGATGTATTCAGGGTGATGAAGGGCATCGATGATCTGCAATTCCTTGAGGCACTTGGCCCTCTGCAACATCGCGAGAATCGGCCGCTCGATGATCAGGTCGTCCAGGTCCAATTCCAGCAGCGCCTTGGCGGAAATGCGATCGATATATTTTGGCGGTGCATCGGCGGAAGTCGCCGCCTTTTTGGGGTCTTGGTCGTAGAGGCCTTTTTCGTCCTTGAGAAAAATCAGCGATCTCGCGCCGATGTTTTCGGCCAGCAGAAATGCGCCGCAGTCGGTGCGATGGGGCGGAATGGAGCCGTGTTCGGCCGGGTGTTCGAAAAACCCATAGGGCGGGATGCCGTAGGTAATCGGAAGGTAACCGAGCTTGCAGAACATGGTCAACTGCTCCAGATTGTCGCCATGGCCGATCTTGACCCCGCCGTGTTTCGACAGCAACACCGCCAGCATCTCCGCATTCTGCCAAGACACTTTATCGCCGAGTTTGGAGAGCACGCCGGTCGGCATGCCCAGATCAACTCCTATGTTGTAAACATGCCGCGCCCGGGTTCCGCCCCCGGTCATCAGAAGAATTTTGTGTTTGTCTTTTGCCTCGATCAGCACGTCGAGGATCGGCAACAGGGCTTTTGCGCCGCGATCCATAATGCTCTGCCCGCCGATCTTGAGCACGTTGATGTCCGGGTGCATCCGGAAGTACTCTTTGGCCTCGGTCTGCTTCAGGAATTCCTTGCTGACCAGAGATTCTCCCATCATGGGAGTGTCGATATGCAGACGGCCGGTCGCACCTTCTTCCTTAATCAGCTTCGGCATTCGTCTTCTCCCGATTCAGTATTTATACGCAAACAAAACGCATCTGAAGATTGGCGCAAAGGTAAACCGGCAAGCAGAGAGTGTCAAGTGTGGGACGCAAACTGCAGCAATTCTCGGTGAAAATAAGAATCCATGAAAACTGTGCAAACTGGGAACCCAATCGTAAACGGCTGTTTTCGGCCCTATCCGGTGTTTTCGTGTTTCAGCAAGCCGCTATCCCGATTCAGCGGGATCCCGCCTGCGGTTTTGATAACAGTGGCCTTGGTTTGAATAAATCTGACCGTTTCAGGCGGAACGATTGGCCCCGGGGGATAACCATGGACGGCCTCAGACGCTCAAGCGCTCGGACTTCAACAGGTAGGCAATAACCAGACCGGCGAGGAAACCGGCCGCCAGGTTGGAAGCCAGGGTGATGCCCAGCATCATCACCGCCACGAAGAGACCCTTGCGGTCTCTCAGGTCGATGACCGTCAGCGCCAGCTGACCGCCGGCGAAGATGAGCAGGACCCCGAGGATCGACATCGGCAGCAGATAGAGGACCGTCAGGATGCGATCGCCGAAGAAAACAACCAGAAGGATGAAAAAGACCCCGATTAAAAGGTTGGAGCCGGCTGTGCGGGCACCGAACCGGTGATGGGCTGCGAGTCCGCCGGCACCGTGGCAAAGGGGCATGCCGCCGAAGAGAAAACCGACGAAGTTGGCGATGGCGATGCTGACGCAAGCGGCCCGGTAGGTGACGCGTCGCGAGGCGTCACCGAAATATTCGGTCGAAAGGTCGGCGTAGGCGATCACGGCATTGCCCATGGTCATGGGAATCTGCGGTAGGACCAGTATCAGCAGGGCGCTGGCGAAGTCGGCCGCACTCGGGAAGGGCAAGGGCAGAAACGGCGGGAGATGCAGGCCCAGCCTCAGTTGCTCGAATCCTTCGCGCGTGCCCATTATCAACCCGATGAGGACACCTCCGCAGACCACCAGCAGACCGGCCGGCAGTTTGCGGTTTTCCAGCAGAAGCAGCGTCAGCAGTCCACCGAGACCGCCGATGATGATCCCGACCGGCAGGGGACCGAGGCGTTGAACCGCCAGGAAAGGTTCGGCGGCCTTGGCCATGAGCTGGAATTTCGAAGTGCCGATCATGAACTTCACACCCTCGGCCATCAGAAGGACGCCGGTGGAGAGCTGCACGCCCCGTACCACCGGCTTGGGCGTGTACTTGCCGATCAGATCCATGGCGCCGGTGGCGCCGATAACGATGAATATCCCTGCCAGCCACAGGCTCGAGGCCATGATTTGGGAAGCGCTCAAGCCCATGGCGATGGCGTACGCGCCGACGACCTTCATTGGCTGGACCGGTACGGTAACCCCGAAGTAAACGCCCGCAAGAATGTAGTAAAGACCGACGGAAAAGAAGAGTCCGGCGGGATCGAGCTTGTTGATCAGAATCATCCCGATGGCAAGGGGCAGCAGGGTACCGAGATCGCCGAGAGAACCCGCCAACTCCAAGCGGTTAAAGGTGTAGCGCTGCGTCACGACTCTTCCTTGTCCTGGTCGAAAACCCGGCCCGGGAAACGCAGCAACTCTTTTATTTTTGCGTCGCGGATTTTTTTGTCGTGGGTTGATTTCTTCCTGAAGGCTTCGGCCATTTTCTCCAGCAGATCTTCGAATTTGACCGGCTTTAGAAGGTAGTCGAACGCGCCCAGCTTCATTCCCTCGATGCTGGTTTCGACCGAGGCGTGACCCGTGAGCAGAATGACTTCGGCCAGCGGTTGGATTTTCTTGATTTCCCGGAGCACCTCGATACCGTCCATGCCGCCCGGCATCTTGATGTCGAGCAGAATGACATCGAAAAGCTGATCTTTCAGCATCTGGATGGCCTCTTCGCCACTGGTGAGACCGACAGCCTCGAGCTTGCGTTTCTGCAGACGGTTGACAATGGTTTCCAGAAAATCAACCTCGTCGTCTATGACCAAAATTTTGAAGGTAACCATTTTTACTTCTCCTTGGTTTCTGTATCTGTTTTTTAAACCTGGTTTCCGTTGCTCTTGCACTACTTTTTCTCCGGCAATTTTATCGGCAGTCGGACAACAAAAGTCGTGCCTTCATTTTTGCGGCTGGTGAACGTCAGGGTTCCGCCCATCTTTTCGATAATACCATAGCTGATCGACAATCCCAGACCGGTTCCGCGCCCCGGACCCTTGGTCGTGAAAAAGGGATCGAAAATCCGGCGGTGCACAGCCTCCGGAATGCCGGAACCGCTGTCCCTGATGCTGATCTCGATGGTCTGATGGTCAGACACGGTCGCTAACTCGATAACACCGTCCTTGCCGATAGCGTCGATAGCGTTGTTAAGCAGATTCAGCAGTACCTGCTGGAGTTGGGATTGATCGCTGGCGATCACCGGCAGATCGGACTGCAGGTCCTTGCGGATTTCGATGTTGTTGATGCGGGCATGGTTTTTCAACAGTTCCAGGGTCTGGTTGATGATGCCGTTGACGTCGACATCGTCGAGACGCGGTTCCATGCGGCGGGCGAAGCCGAGCATGTTGTGGGTGATCTTGCGGGCCCGTTCGACGTGTTCCTCTATTTTTTCGATGGACCGCTGATATTCTTCGAAGTTCTCGCTCTGCTGAAAGTTTTCCTCGGCCAGAAGATCCCGCATCCAGCCGGCTTTTTCGCCGATAACGGCCAACGGGTTGTTGACTTCGTGGGCGATGCCGGCCGCCATTTTTCCCAAGGCGGCCATCTTGTCGGATTGAATCAGCTGGGAGTTCAATTCGTCCAATTCGCGGTCGGCTCCCTCAAGCCGTTTGATGGCCATGTTGGCGGTGATCAGAATCGTCGCAACGATGGCCAGGCACGCGAAGGTGATGATGAAGAATGTACTGTTCAGGGTCGATTTCAAGCCGGCGATCTCTTCACCGGCTTCCTGGCTGATGATCAGCAGCCACTCGCCGTTCTTCAACCAGCTGCCGGCGTAAGACTGGGTCGTCCCGTCGGGCAGTTTCTTGATGTTGACCGTGTCCTCGGCGAAAGAGTTGGTATCGAGGTCCGACTTGCCCAGGATGGCGCCGTGAAAACGGGGGGCAGTCTGAAAGTATCCTTCCTTGTTGACAATGAAGGCGTCTCCTCTTTGGCCTGTGTGCGCGGTGCGGACCAGGCGGTTGAACACCTCGGAGTCGATGGTGGCCCGTAAGATGTAGCTGCGGTCCTCGTCGTGTCCCCGGACGGCGATGATAAAGTGCGGCACTTGCCGATACCCCATGTAGACATCGCTGATGTACCGGCCCTTGCTCATGACCTCGTTGAACCAGGGTTGCTGGTAGTAGTTCAGTCCTTTCAGATCGTAGGGACCGACGTAGACAAGCTGGTTGCCGGCGCTGTCGATGATGCCCATGTCGACCAGTCCCAGACCGTCGGCCCGCCGGTTGATCACCTTGAAGATCTCCGCGAGATTCTGCGGCTGGCTGAGATAGGCAAAACTGTGGGTATCGACGATGGTGGTCAGGATGCTGGTGCGTTCGCGCAGGAAGACCTCGATGCCACTGCGGTGTGAGCGGGCCAATGATTTAATCTGGGCTTCGGTTCTCTCGGCGAAGACGTTGGCAAACTGGTAGTAGAGCCCGAAACCCAGAAAAATCAGCGGCGCAACGGACACGATCAGGGTGACAATGATGATGTCCTTCTTCAGTTTGCGGTAACGTGAGCGCTTCATATCGACCTCTCGGCCCTGCGGCCGATCCGCAGCGCGGCTACCAGGACAGGAATTGCCAGTAACCGAACACCGCCCAGAACCAGAGCACCAGCCACGCCAGGATCGTGACCGGCAGGCCATATTTGACGAAGTCCATCACATCCAGCAGCCGTTCGCCCGTGTCCAGATCGCGTCCCATGCCGAAGGCGATCGCGTTGTTCGGCGTACCGACCACCAGAAAGTTGGCAAACGAGGAAGAGAACGCACAAATCAGACCGACCTTCCAGACGCTGACGCCGGCCAGCGTTGCCATCGGCAGCACGACGGGCCCGAGGGCGGCGACGGTGGCGCCGTCGCTCATGAAGTTGGTCATCGTTCCGGTCAGCAGGCTGACACCGATCACCAGCCCTTCTCCCTTAGACAGGAATTCGGGCAAAACATCAACAAAAGACTGCGCCAGCCAGAGGGCCCCGCCGGTGAACTTGAGGCCGACGCCCATGGCGGAGGCGGCGGCATAGAGACCGACGACATCGAAGGCCACCCCGTTCTGAACGTCTTCCCAGCGGATGATGCGGCACAGGAACATACCCATTAAGGCATAAAGGGTCGGCCCCCCGAGCCCGGCGTGCTCGCCGATGACCACCCACGCGGTCACCAGGACGACCAGGATGGCGGCCATCATGGCTTCCCGACCGCCGAACTTCGGCAGATCCGCGACCATGGCCTTCACAACCTCGCTGGGGTTGACGTTTTTGACGGCGAACCGCGGCTTGCAGGCGAGATACATGAAACCGCCGACCACAACCGCCATCAGCGGCACGAACGGCATGCCGTACTTCATCCACTGCAAAAACGTTATGGGACTGCCGTATTCCATCAGGTAGCTGACCATGATGGCGTTGCGCCCGCCGGCCGCCGGCGAACCGGGACCGCCGTGGTTGGCCGCAAAGCAGACGCCCAGGATGAGAAAGACGGCCAGCGCGCGATCTTTCTTGACGCCGTACATTCGGCAGGTGACCTTGTACACCCCCATCAGG
>JBATHN010000570.1:0-2122 GCA_049666885.1 Desulfobacterales bacterium | reverse complement strand
AAACCCAAACTCAAACCCAAGTCCTTGTCAACTCTTTCGAACGCAGTGTCTACAATTGGATGGCGATCGGTTTGGCTCTGACCGGCTTTGTGGCCTATTCCGTTTCTAACAGCCAGACGATGCAGAACATCATCTTCGGCAACCCGATCGTGTTCTGGGGCCTGATCATCGCTGAGCTCGTGATGGTGTTCACGCTCAGCGCGCGCGTCAGCAAGATGCAGGCCTCGACCGCGACGGCCCTTTTCGTGCTGTATGCGGCCCTTAACGGCGCGACACTCTCGGCGGTGTTTCTGGCCTACACCAAATCCTCGATCGCATCGACGTTTTTCGTGTGTGCCGGAACCTTCGTTGCCGGCAGCGTCTACGGCTGGACCACCAAAAAAGACCTGACCAGCTTCGGTAGCTTCCTTTTCATGGGCCTGATCGGCATCATCATCGCCTCGGTGGTCAACCTCTTTGTCAGGAGTTCGGGCATGTCGATGATCATCAGCTACATCGGGGTCTTTCTCTTCATCGGTCTGACCGTCTACGACACCCAGCGACTGAAAAACATGGCCCTGACCCAACCCGCTGGCCTCGACGCCGGCGTAGTGCGCAAAGGCGCCATCATCGGCGCCCTCTCCCTCTATCTTGATTTCATCAACCTCTTCCTGATGCTGTTGCGGATTATGGGCAACCGTGAATAAATTATGACCGGGAACTTCATTCCCGGTCATAATTTATTAAAGTTTAGAACTTAAGGCGGGATAATATCCCGCCTTTTATTATATAAATACGATTAGTTAACCGTCTAAATTTAAATATTTTGTTTAGACTTTTTTACGGCCGCGTCGACATTTCCCGCTAATTGGGAAGCTCGTAGGGGTTAGAACGAGCAGGAGGGATGACTGAATCGGGTTTGATGCCTTTTAATCTGGTGCTGAGCAAATCATTTTCCGGATTATTGTTAAACTCTTTCTTGATGCAGGAACGGTAGAGCCAGGTCCGGGCGGTTTCATCGACAGTATCCAATTTCTTTCTGAAGTGGGAAAAAATTCTTGTCATAAATTGCAAAAAAAGGATGCCGAAGAAGCGAAGTGAGATGGCGGTATAGATCGGGGGCAAGAACAAGCTGCGATTTTTCTTGATGTGTTTGTTGAAATATAAAAGAGCGCTTTTGTGAAATTCAAAGACAGACCGGATCACTCTCGATTCGCTGCTGCCGCCCACATGGTGCATGATTTTTATGCCGGGCCAGTACATAACCTTCCAGCCCACATCCCACATGCGCTTGCACCAGTCCACGTCCTCCCAATACATAAAGAAACGTTCATCCATCATCCCGACCTGCTGCAATGCCCGGCGGCGAATTACCATGCAGGCACCGGACACCCAATCTACCTCTAATGGTTCGGTATTGTTTGCATTTTTGGTCAAGATATTAGCGGATGCCAAGCGGCTTTGCGGAAAAATCTTCGTCAGCAGCGACCGGCGCCCGAAAAATAGAGAATGAAATCTGGGAAAGGACCGGGCAGAGCCCTGAACGCGACCATCTGGCTCGAGAACTCCGGGACCGAGGATGCCGACATCTGGGTGCGCATCCATGAAGGCAGCGATTGATTCCAGAAAATGATCTGTCAGCACGATTGTGTCGGGGTTGAGCAGGACGATATAGGGTGCGTCGCTTATGGATAGAATGGCGTTGATCGCCCTGGAATAGCCGATATTTGACCTGTTTCGGACAATCGTGACATCCGAATACGTTTTCCGAATGTATTCAATTGGATCTTTTGAGCCGTTGTCGGTGACAACGACATTCGGCCTTGAACCATTGCATGAGCACTTGATCGAGGCCAAACAATCATGCAGGAACTCGGAACTGTTATAGTTGACAATGACGAGATCGATCACTTTTAAAACAGTCCTTCTCTTTCAGAATGCCAGAACAGTGACAAAAAACAGGCACATTACAAGGTACTCCCCTTCTAATAAATCCCATGCACGAGCGTCAAGAACTTTCTGTTGATTTATTGTAACCGGCCCCGGAAAATGAGCCGCCATTGATTACGGAATGCTTTTGTATTTCTGAGGGGATAACCCCATTTTTAATTTTTTATAGATGAACCTGAAGATGGTATTGAAG
>JBATHN010000569.1:0-1618 GCA_049666885.1 Desulfobacterales bacterium | reverse complement strand
CAACTACTTCCGCTCCAAGTTCGAACCCGATCTGCCCAAGTTCGAAGGAGGCAAGGGGATCGGCGTCATCAGCGACTACGACGCTCAGCCGCTGGTGATCGGCTCGCACCTGGGCACCTTTGCCATCGTCACCGTCGGGCGGATCAACAACATGGACGAGCTCGAAATCCACGCCTTCAGCCGCCGCCGCTACTTTACCGAAACCTCCGGCGGGGTCACCAATCCCACGGAAATGGTGTCCATGCTGATCTGCGAAAAGGAGTCGTTCGCGGCCGGCATCCGCTATGCCCAGGAAGTGGTCAAGGGTTCCTGCACGATGCTGCTGCTCACCGAAAATGGGATTTACGCAGCCCGAGACCGGCTGGGCCGCACCCCGCTCGTCATCGGGGAAAAAGCCGGTGCCTTTGCGGTCGCCTCGGAATCCTGTGCTTTTCCGAACCTGGGATACGAGGTGACCCGGTTTCTGGGGCCCGGTGAAACGGTGTTGCTGACACCCGAAGGCTGTGAGCAGGTCCTTCCGCCAGGCGATCGGATGCAGATTTGCGCGTTTCTGTGGGTCTACTACGGTTATCCGGCCTCCGAGTACGAGGGAATCAATGTCGAGTACGTCCGCAACCGCTGCGGGGCGGCCCTGGCACGACGCGACCGGACGGCCATCGACATCGTGGCCGGCATTCCAGACTCGGGTATCGGGCATGCCATCGGATACGCCAACGAAAAAAAGGTTCCCTACGTGAGACCGTTCGTCAAATACACGCCCACCTGGCCACGGAGCTTCATGCCCCAGAATCAGGATTTGCGAGACCTGGTGGCGAAAATGAAGCTCATCCCCGTTCGGCGGCTGATCGACGGCCAGAGGATTCTGTTCTGCGAAGACTCAATCGTCCGGGGAACCCAGCTCAAGGACAACACAAAGGCCCTCTTCAACTGCGGCGCCAGGGAGGTCCATATGCGACCGGCGTGTCCGACGCTGATCTACCCCTGCGAGTTTCTCAACTTCTCGACCTCCCGGTCCACCCTTGACCTCGTTGGCCGAAAAATTATCCACGAGCTCGAAGGGAAAACGGAATGCCGTCTCGAAGCCTATGCCGACCCCGATTCCGCAGAGAACCAGGCGATGGTGGAGTGCATCCGGCAGAGTTTACGTCTGACTACCCTCAAATACCAGCGTCTGGACGATCTGGTGACCGCGATCGGTCTGCCCCGTGAAAAACTGTGCACCCACTGCTGGGACGGATCGAGTTATTTCTGAGCTGGTATCATAGTATATTGAAATCATATCCTCCTGTAATTATTTCTGGATGTCGGTTTTGCGGCAAATGATGATGAACCCCCGGAGCATCTCACACGACATTCTTCGTTTGATTTTGGTCGGAACCTGTTTTGCCCTGCTCTCCTGCACCATCCTCAAGACCACTTACACCGTCACGAAGGGCACCCTCAAATTGGGATACCACGTGACAAAATTTGCGGGCAAAACCGTGTATACGATCGGAAAATACACCTTCGTCGTGGTCAAGGCACCCTTTACCTGGCCGCTGACACAAACCGGTCTCGAGTCGATAGACGGTTTGTCGCCCAAAGAAGCCATCGAACAGGGCCGCGTCAAGACATCGCC
>JBATHN010000568.1:0-2288 GCA_049666885.1 Desulfobacterales bacterium | reverse complement strand
AAACGGGGTACCCCCGTTTTGCAAAATAAATTAATATAAATAAAATTCCATTCTGACTTTTGAGCCCGCAGCGTGCTGCGGGCGTTTCATAAATTTACGAAGTAAATTTATTGGCGGAGGGAGTAGGATTCGAACCCACGGAGGTTTAACCCTCAACGGTTTTCAAGACCGCCGCTTTAGACCACTCAGCCATCCCTCCGAAATCAGGCTTTGGAGCTTATGTTGTCTACCATTTCGGCGACAACCGGTCAATATTTTTGTTGAATGCGGTGCCTGTTGATTGTTGACAGAACCGAACAGATATGGTTTCCTTACGCGTTCAAAAATCAGTGAATTTTGACCCTGAGAGGATTGTGGCGATGAAGCAAAAGTATGAGATCATAAAAGACAATGAAAAAAATACCCTGATCCTGAGGGAGTACGCCGAACTGGATAAAGACACCCTCTCGCCGTTATGTGAGGAATCCTATGACATTACCGCGATTGCCGCGGCTGTCTCGGGCGGCAAGAGCGCTCTGATCGCAGCCCTGCGAACCAAAAACATGTACCCGCCGGGGCTCTACGCCGAGAAAATTGCCGCTACGGTCACGGAACTGTTGGGAGATGGGGAAAAGCAGGCGGCTGAACTGCTGTTCGATGATATCGAACTACTGAACCGGGAGCGGGAAAGAGAGATACGCGAAGCTGAAATAAAGGACGAGGTTGAGGTTGAGGAAATCGACGAACTGCTGACCGATGATTTCGAGGATGACGAAGACGATTTCGAGGGGGGCGGCGAAATCAAGGACATCAATTCGCTGAAAGTCGCCGACGACGAATATGGTGACGGGGATGAAGAACCCTAATGAGTTCCCGTCCATAAATGGCCCTTTTTCGCAATTCCCCGCCTGCTTCGGGACAGGTCGGCGTTAATAGGCGGCATCGCTTGTGAGGCTTACTCGTGTGCGCCTCCGCGCAATTCCTTTATTAATTTCAGCTTGCAGAAAATTGCACGTTTCAACTTTGGGAACTGATCAGTGCCGTTATTGAAACTGTGGATGGGCACTAATCCGATCGTCTTGGGGGAAAAGGTAAGCGGCGGGACGACCGCGGTCTGAAATTTCGTTGGCTAAACTCTACCTTAAATAGGCCTTGACACAAAAGACCGCATCCAATACTGATATCTTGTTGAGTCGGGCACGGCACACCTGTTCTGGATTATTGACGCTACAGAAAAAGAGAGCCGACAATTCTACGAGATAAACCAATTTGTGGCATTATGCCGTTTCGACCGTTTGGTGGTAAATCGACGCCGGCGATCTGAGCGGCTTTTTTTATGGTCGGCGAGGCCGGCCACATCCTACCGGCGGATACCAATCCGCACTACAGATGCATCAAGGAGGTGCCGATGGAAAAGGAAAAACAATTTTATGAAAGACTGGCGGAGAGGGGTGTAACCAGGCGCGATTTTATGAAGTATTGCACCTTCCTCACAGCGACCATGGGTCTCTCGTCTTCCTTCATTCCCAAGGTTGCCGAGGTGTTTGCCGCGCCCAAGGAGCGCCCACCGGTCATTTGGCTGCACTTCGGCGAGTGCACCGGATGCTCGGAGTCCTTGCTGAGATCTCAATACCCTTACATCGATGACCTGGTGCTCGAAACGCTTTCGCTCGAATACCACGAAACCGTTATGGCGGCCGCAGGCCAGCAGGCGGAAGACCAACTGAAGGCATCCGCGAAGAAGTACAACGGTAAATTCATCTGCGTCGTCGAAGGGTCCATTCCGACTAAATTCAACGGCAGTTACGGTAAAATCGGCGGACGGTCTTTTCTCGATATTGCTAAGGAAATCTGCCCCCAGGCCGCAGCGGTCATCGCCATCGGGGCCTGCGCCACTTTCGGCGGTATTCCCGCTGCCGCGCCGAATCCCGGCGGTTACAAGAGTGTCAGTGAGGCCATCGGAATCAAGACCGTCAACCTTGCCGGCTGCCCCCCCAATCCGGTGAACACGGTGGGGACGATTCTCAACTACCTGCTCCTCGGCAAACTTCCGGCAGTGGATGAACTGGGTCGACCGATGTTTGCCTACGGAAAGACCATTCATGATCAGTGCCCCCGGAGATCCCACTTCGAGAACGCCGAGTTCGTCGAAGAATTCGGCTCGGAAGAGGCCGCTTTGGGATACTGCCTGTACAAAATGGGCTGCAGAGGACCGGAAACCTACAACAACTGTCCGATCGTAAAATTCAATGACGGCACGAGTTGGCCGGTCCAGGCGGGGCACCCCTGCATCGGCTGCAGCGAACCGG
>JBATHN010000567.1:0-4631 GCA_049666885.1 Desulfobacterales bacterium | reverse complement strand
TAGACCCCGAAGGCCGGAACTTCATCGGGCTGCAGCGATTCCAGGTTCGGTTTTGAAAAGGGCGGGCGCAGTTTCTCCTGGAGCCGGATGAGTGACGGATTGAGAACCGGTTTGGTGCCGGAGGTCAGCAGCAAGCCGACAACGGCGGCCGCAAAAAACAACAGAAAAAACACCATCCCGATCACCGCCAGGCGGTTCTGCTTGAAGATCGTCCAGAACTGTTGCCATAGGCCGCGCCTGGGGGTCATAGGGCTTTCGAGACTGTTTTCCGGCGCAGGCGGCACCGGATGCCGGCTTTGCATCACAACCGAATCCTCGGGTCGACCACCATGTACAGAAGGTCGGATATAAAGGTCCCGATCAGCACCAAGACCGCGGATAAAAAATTGACGGTTAGAATGACCGGGTAGTCTCTGGCCAGGATGGCCTCGTAGGCCATCCGGCCCATACCCGGCCAGGAGAAAATCGATTCGATGATGACCGAGCCGCCGATCAGTCCCGGCAGGATCAGTCCGAACATCGTCACGAACGGCAGCAGGGCGTTGCGCAGGGCGTGCCGGTAATTGACGTCATCGGGCGGCAGACCTTTGGCCCTGGCCGTGCGGATGTAGTCCTGGCCTCCGACCTCCAACATCTGGCTGCGGACGTATCGTGACAGAACGGCGATTCCGCCGGTGGCACCGAGGATCGAGGGCAGCAACAGGTGCCAGATCCGGTCCATGATCATGTGCACCGGGGAGCTGTCGCCCATCCCAAAGGTCTGCATGCCGATCACCGGCACCTGGAAATGCGTTACCACCAGGATGATGAGAAGATAGGCGAAGAAAAAACCGGGGATGGAGATCAAGAAATAGGCCACAAACGTTGAGCCCTGGTCGAACAGACTGCCGCGGCGGATGGCCGAACGGATTCCTACCGGGAAAGACAGCGTCCAGGTCAGTAGGGTGCCGACCACGAAAAGGGGCAGGCTATTGAGGAAGCGATCCCAGATTTTTTTGAGAACCGACTGGTTGTCTTTCCACGAAACGGTCTTGCCTGTGAAAAGATCTTTGTAGAACAGCAGATATTGCACATACAGCGGTTTGTCCAGGTGAAATTGCTGGCGAAACCGTTCCACCATTTCGGGGGTGAATTTGGGGTTCATCGGGTCGACCTGGCTGGGCTCTCCGGGCGCCAGGTGAATAATCAAAAACGACACCACCGATACGAAAAACAAGGTGACGATTTTCTGGATGACGCTGCGCCCGATAAACGAGATCATGTCGTTTCGTTATCCTTCAGCATTAAATACAGGAACTTCAGACAATTTAATCCATTTGTTAAAGTAAAACATGAAATTACCGGTTTTTGTGGGTGTGATTTTTTCATAAGCCGTTTGATCCTCGTCATTAACGGTCTTGATGACGATGCGTTTGTCCAGCACGGCCGTCCATTTACCGACGTACAAAAAGGTGTACGGTTGCTCTTCGGCGATGATTTCGTGCAGCCGATGACAATCGGCCACTAGCTTTTGGTGATTGTATTCCTGTCGGATCTTAACGATCAAATCGTCCGCCGCCTTGTTCTTGAAGGCGACGAAGTTGAGAAGGTTCGGTTTGGTCTGGCTGGAATGCGATCTGGTAAAGGTCCGGATCGATGCCCATGGACCAGCCCAGCACGATGGCATCGAAGTCGAGCTTGTTGACCCGCTCCTTGATGAACACCGACCACTCCAGCAGGTCGGTGCTGACATCGACACCGATCTGCTTCCAGGCGTCCTGGGCAATGGCCAGGACGGATTTGCGGATGTCGTTTCCGCTGTTGGTGATCAGGGTGAAGGACAGACGTTTGCCGTTTTTTTCCAGCCACCCCTGGGCGTTGCGTTTCCAGCCCGCCTCTGCCAACAGTCGCAGCGCCTCTTGCGGGTCGTAAGGGACCGGTGGGATCTTCTTGTCGTAGTAATCGGTCTGTTTTGGAAAGGGTCCGGTGATGCGCTCACCCTGGCCATAGAGTACGTATTTGATGATCTTGTCGACATCGATGGCCATACCCAGGGCCAGGCGCACCCTGCGGTCGTTGAAGGGTTCACGGCGCATGTTGTAGCCGATGTAAGTGTAACCGAAAGAGAGTCCTGAAAAGTTTTGAAAAAGTGTGTCGGCACGCAGACGCGCCACCTGGTAGGGCTGGACTGAATAACTGTCGACGGTGCCTGCGTAAAATTCCATCTCCTGGGTGAGAACGTTGGGAATGATGCGATAGGCATAGGTCTTATAATTGGGCGGGCCGTCCCAGTATTCCTGAAAACGATCCAAGATAATGTATTGATCCGACTTCCACTCTTTGAACTTGAAGGGACCGCAACCGACCGGACGGCGATTGAAGCTGCTGTCGCGCACACTGAAGTTCTGCGGGTCAAGACCACGCGCAACGGCCTCCTTCCGCAAGACTTCACGGTTGAGCAGATGTTCGGGCAAAATGCCCATCTGCCAGGTACCGATGGCCGGTGAGTAAAGCCGTTTGTAAACGATTCGGACGGTGAACGGGTCGAGGACCTCCACCGTTTTGACCGGTTCGTAATCGCTGGCACGCGGAGAAAGGTTTTGCGGGTTCATTATGGCTTCGTAGGTGAAGCGCACATCGTCGGCCCCCACCGGATGGCCATCGTGAAATTGGACACCCGTTCGGAGGTGAAAAACGATAACCGGATTCTGTTCCGTGGGCGGCAGGATGTCGTGGGCATATGTGTCCAGCCGTTCGGCCGGCAACGGTTGGTCGGGGTGCAGATAACGGGCACTCTCAAAAGCCTCGAAGTAGGATTCGCCGAGCAGGCTCCGCAAGTGGTCGAAGAGATCCTGGTCGACCTCGCTTAGTCTCAACTTGATGCGGGCCGGTGCATCGACCGTGAACGTTATGTCTGCTGCAGGTGACGTCGTCGTTGCGTCAGCGGTTTTGCGGGTCGCGGTAAACCGATGCGGCGGCAGAACGATGATGTCGGTGATCCGGTCGAGCGTCGCTCTCAATTTCGGGTCCATTGGCGCGTTCGAGGCTTTAGCGGTGCGGATCAGGTCGGCTATGGATTGCGGGTTGGTCGTGTCGGTGCCGGACGGTGACATTTGCGAGTTGACATAGAAGTAAGACTCTTCGTAGAGCTCCCAATCGGAAGCCACCCGGCCGCGATATCGCAGGTTTTGGTCACGGTCGATCAGGCCCTCGAAAACGTGGGACTCGATCTCGCTGCTGGCCGAATCGGCCGAAAGAATGGGGTTGAGAAGACTGGCATCACCGGTTGAAGCGGTCACATAGGTGCTGAGCCGTTCGGGATTTCCGCGTGTTTCCTGTTCGTAGGTGGGGACCCAGAAGTAAGACTGGAGTAAGATAATGATCAACACCAGCGGCGCGAATATCAGAAGCCGTTTTATTGTCATGGACGGTCACTGAAACGTGTGCTTACCAAATGGGCGGCGTCGGTTATCGCTCCGGCTGCGGGAACGGTGTCACCGGTAAAGCCAAGCAGAGGTTATCTCCACATGGTTACGGAAACCAAGAAAAGGTGTGAAGGCGCTTTCTCATACGCCGCACTATCAATTCCATAGACCTGTCAGGCCTTGGTGTGCCAGACGCCGGAATTGCAGAAAAGGGCCCCATAGGGGCGGAAACTAAACTAAGTCGTTCCGCGTTCGGCAGGCGCCTTTTCGGGCGGCGCAGTTTCCGGCGGATTGTCCTCATCGCTCTTGGGCGCTGGAGGGGGTGTTTCCGCTGGAGGCGTTTCCAGTTTCTGCTCCGGTGCCGGACCTGCTTTAAGAACGGTTATCTGCTCCTGGATCGACTCCATTTTCTGCTGTAAGAAGTTGGCCAGGATAGCATCCGGCTGTAGAGCGGCAGCCCGTCCGAGATGGGCTTGGGCGGTCTGAAGGTCTTTGATGGTGCCTTTTTCTGCCGCCACGTCGGCCTTGTAGATCAGGATCGTCCGGTCGATCATTTGCAAGCGGTCGGTGATGATGGCGCGATCTTCAGTACTGGTCGCATACGCACCGGCCTGAGTCAGAATGGACTTGATCTTGCTGAAGTCGGGGGAACCGGTAGCTTCCATGCTCGTGTCGGCTTTTTGAATGTAGTGCATGAACAACATCGGGAAGACGTCTTGCCGGGTGTACACCTCTTTTGTTTCTTCAGGCGGTTTCACGCCAGGCAGGACGGCCAGTTTTTCACGCCCCAACGGAGAAAAACGGCCTTTCCAGACTTCAACGGCATCGTTGCGTTCAACCACATAATACTTTCTCATGTTCTGCAGGCTGGCGACAAAAATCAGAAAAACGATCAGGGCCAGCGCGGCACCGGCGTAAACGAGCATTTTCTTCATGGGATCTGGTTCCTCCTCTGGCGGCAGTGAGTTGTCGCCGACGTCATGGGTTTTTGGCAGCACCGGAGTCCACGTGGTTTTCGGGGTCGCCGGGGGAACGGTGTCATCTTTTGCGGCTTTGGGCGACTGGTTTTCCGAGGCCTTTGCACTGACGGCCTCGGTGCCTTGCTGGGGACTTGGACCCTTTTCGGCTTTACGGTCCTGGTTTTCCATTCCAGACCCTTTCTCGCTTGCGCTCGGCGAATCGCTGCCAGCGGCATTTCCGCTGACTGCTGTTTTTCCTGTTGTTGTC
>JBATHN010000566.1:0-2985 GCA_049666885.1 Desulfobacterales bacterium | reverse complement strand
CCCAACGAGGAAACATGAACGAAGAAAAACATATTTTCACCATGCTGGTCGACAACGAACCGGGGGTCTTGTCACGGGTGGTCGGTCTGTTCAGCGGCCGCGGTTTCAACATCGACAGCCTCGTTGTGGCCGAAACCATGGACCCGAAGGTTTCACGCATCACGATCGTAACAAAGGCCGACAAACCGGTCCTCGAGCAGATCGAAAAACAGCTCAACAAGCTGATCAACGTGATCAAAATCCGCGATCTCACCGGCCCGGAGGCCGTCAAGCGGGAAATGGCCCTGATCTGCGTCAGCGCCGCCTCGGGGCACCGTGCCGAAATTCTGCGGATTGTCGACATCTTCCGTTGCAAGGTCGTCGACGTCGGTCTGGAGCACTACATCATCGAGGTCACTGGGGATGCGGGCAAGATTGCCGCCCTGATCAATTTGCTCAAGCCGATCGGAATCAAGAAGATCGCGCGTACGGGTCCGCTGGCGCTCAAGCGTGAGCCGAATTGAGCGGTTTTCGGCGGCACGTGGTCTTTGTGGTTGCGCGGGAAATGGACGTCTGTTGTCAGAAGTTTACCGCATTTTATTCTCAAGGAAAGGAATTGGCAGAAGATGGCACAGATCGATTTTGGCGGAACGATGGAAGAAGTAACGACTTCTGAAGAATTCTCACTTCAGAAAGCCAGAGAAGTCCTGGAGCCCGAGACCGTGGCCGTACTCGGCTATGGCGTGCAGGGGCCGGGACAGGCGCTGAACATGCGCGACAACGGTATCCGGGTGATCGTCGGCCAACGTGAACACAGCCCTTCGTGGAACCGCGCGTTAGCCGACGGTTTTGTTCCCGGAAAAACGCTTTTTCCTTTAGAAGAAGCGGCCCGCAAGGGCACAATCGTGCAGTATTTGCTTTCCGATGCCGGTCAGGCTGCGATGTGGCCCAAAGTCCGGGAATGTCTGAAACCGGGCGACGCGCTCTGTTTCTCGCATGGATTTTCGATCGTTTACAAAGACCAGACCGGAATTGTGGCCCCTAAAGAGGTCGATGTGATTCTGGTCGCGCCCAAGGGTTCCGGCCGCACCGTCCGCACCAATTTTCTCGACGGCAGCGGCATCAATTCAAGCTATGCGGTCAACCAGGATTACACCGGCCGGGCCAAAGAAAGAACACTGGCCTTGGGAATTGGCATCGGCTCAGGGTATCTTTTCCCGACGACTTTTCAAAAAGAGGTTTACAGCGACTTGACCGGTGAGCGCGGCGTTTTGATGGGATGCCTGGCGGGAGTAATGGAGGCACAGTACAACCTGCTGCGCACACACGGCCACAGCCCCAGCGAAGCGTTCAACGAAACCGTGGAGGAGTTGACGCAGAGTCTGATTCGATTGGTGGCCGAAAACGGTATGGATTGGATGTTCAGCAACTGCAGCACCACGGCCCAGCGGGGCGCTCTGGACTGGTCACCCCGCTTCCGAGATGCCGTGGCTCCCCTTTTCGATGAACTTTACGACAATGTCGTTTCCGGCAAGGAAACCCGACGTGTGATCGAGGCCAACAGCGCCGCGGATTACCGTGAAAAACTTCAGCGTGAGCTGGATGTCATTCACAATTCCGAAATGTGGCGTACCGGTGCTGCGGTGCGGTCGTTGCGACCCGAAAACAGGCGGAAATAGAGGCGTCCCCAGTCCCTTTTCCTTCTTCAAAACGTCACGAGCGTCGCTTTGGCGATAGAACTTCGAGAAGGGTTTCATTCAAACAAAGCGAAGCAAAATGGCTTCCGACTAAACGGAGAGTTCGTTATGGAACCGGTAATCTTGTACGACACCACCTTGAGAGACGGCACCCAGGGAGAAAACGTCAACTTTTCAGCCGAAGACAAACTCAAGATCGCCAAAAGACTGGATGATATCGGCATCAATTATATCGAAGGCGGCTGGCCCGGTTCCAATCCCCGTGACAAGCGGTTCTTCGAACTCGCCAAATCGACAAAATTCAAGACGGCTCATCTGACGGCCTTCGGTGCGACGCGCAGGCCCGGCATAGCCGCCAGGGACGATTCGAATCTGGCGGCTTTGCTCGACAGCGACACATCGGCGGTCACCATTTTCGGCAAGAGCTGGAACCTGCATGTGGAGCAGGTGCTGAACATCAGCCGGGATGAAAACCTGGCCATGATTGCTGAATCCGTCGCCTTTTTGAAAACCGCCGGCCGCGAGGTAATTTACGATGCCGAGCATTTTTTCGACGGCTTCGAGGAGGACCCGGAGTATGCGCTGCAATCCCTCTTTGCCGCCCTGGACAACGGGGCCGACGCCATCGTCCTGTGCGACACCAATGGCGGCGCCCTGCCCTTTTTGGTCGAATCCGCAACCCGCACGGTCCGACAACGCCTGAGTGAGCACCTGTCGGAAGGCGGCAGCGCCAAAAAAGTTAACATCGGCATTCACACGCACAACGACAGCGGCTTGGCCGTGGCAAACACCATCACCGCCGTTCACTCGGGGGCCGTAATGGTGCAAGGCACCATCAACGGTTACGGCGAGCGCTGCGGCAATGCCGACCTCAACTCGATCATTCCGATCCTTTGCCTGAAAATGAACAGGCCCTGTATGTCGCCTGAAAACCTTTTAAAACTGAAATCACTGTCCCGTTTCGTCAGCGAGACCGCCAACCTGGTTCCGATCAACACGCGGCCCTTCGTGGGCCGGAGCGCCTTCGCCCACAAGGGCGGCATTCATGTCAGCGCCATCATGAAGGTGCCGCGGGCCTACGAACACATCGACCCGGCGCTGGTCGGCAACCGGCGGCGGGTGCTGGTCTCCGACCTCTCCGGCAAGAGCAACGTCGAATACAAGGCCCGCGAGTTCGGCCTCGATCTGGGTGCCAATGGCTTCGACAGCCGCGAGATCGTCACCCGCATAAAAGACCTCGAAGAGCAGGGGTATCAGTTCGACGTCGCCGACGGGTCGTTCAAAATCTTGGTTCAAAAATTCACCGAAC
>JBATHN010000565.1:0-11788 GCA_049666885.1 Desulfobacterales bacterium | reverse complement strand
ACCTGTTGCCCTTTTTTTCCGATGATGACCGCGGTACCGGTATCCTGACACATGGGAAAGATGCCGTCGGCGGATATCACGGCATTTTTAATCATTTCCAAAGCCACATAGCGGTCGTTGTCCGACGCTTCGGGGTCCTTCAGAATCTTTGCCAGCAGCGCCATGTGAGACGGTCGCAGCCGGTGGGCCACGTCGGCGAATGCCTGTTCGGCCAGCAGCGACAACCCGGCCGGTGTTATTTTCAACATTTCCTCGCCTTCGAAAATCGCGGCGGTGACATGATCGGTCGTCAACCGTCGGTACTCGGTGGTGTCTTCAGCCAGTGGGAACATCTCCTGATAAATAAATTCCGGCATCGTCGATCCTCCTTTGACCGGTAAGCGTTTGGTTTTAGTGCGGGCCTATCTGAACCATCAAGGAAGCAAAAGGGAAGGACAGAATTGCATTCCGGACAAAGCCCATAAGAAAGAAACACCCCTCCCGCTCGGATTATCTAAAAACATGCCCGCCCGCTGTCAAGTATAATCGGACGGATCAAATAGAGGTTGTCCTTTTGGGTCCGAATCGTTAATATCGGCCCTGCGAAAGTCGAAACTGACACGCAACGAGCGTCAGGGTCGAGGCCTTCTGCCAAAGGGACCCTGACATGAAACTTAACGTTTCCTCTTAAATCAAACTGGAGGCGGCGGCCAAAGGCGGTGCTAAACAGTATCGGAGGAGCCGATGATTGTTGCGGGGCTGACAGGCGGAATCGGGACCGGGAAGTCGACGGTTGCCGCCGTTTTCGCCGAAGCCGGGGCCGTGATCATCGATGCGGACGAAATTGCCCGGGATGTGGTCGCAAAGGGCCGGCCCGCCTGGTGTCGGATCGTGGCCCATTTCGGCAGGGCCGTTCTGTTGCCGGACGGCGACATCGACCGCAAAAAGCTCGGCGCAATCATTTTCAACGACAAGCGTCAGAAGGTGCATCTCGAGCGCATCGTCCACCCGCGCGTTATTGCGAAAACCAAGCAGCAGCTCAAAGAAATCGAAAAGATCCAACCGCAGGCCGTCGTGATTCTGGATGTGCCGCTGCTGATCGAAGCGGGCATGGACCGCGACCTGGATGAAGTAATTGTGGTGTATACCCCGGAGGCCGTTCAGCTCAAGCGCCTGATGCGCAGGGATCGACTCACTGCGGCAGAAGGCCTGTCGCGCATCCGTTCACAGATGCCGATCGAAGAGAAAAAGACGCGCGCCACGGTTGTCATCGACAACAGCACTTCCCCGGCCGTCACCCGCAAACGGGTACTTAAGGTGTTTGCTGATCTTCAGCGAAAGGCCTGCAATTCGTAATCGCCAAACCGGCCGGCGGACGCCTCATCCCTGGCGTTTCCGGCTCTCCGAAGAAAATCTTTACGGTTGCCAAACCATGGCGGCCGCCCTATTTTAAAAAATAAAACGCCACGATTTCAACTCACTCAGGGGGTATTCACATGCAAAAAACGGCGGCATCACCGACGGTCGACAACCTGAAAAAAATTACGCTCACGATCGAGGCGGGAACGTCTGCGAACGAGATGGACATTACAGCCCGGCCGCAGTCCATGACATTCGTCTACGGCGTAGGAACCGCCGGTCTGACACCTATTGAATACGCCCTGGCCGATAAATCGATGGGAGACCAGGTCCTGGTCAGCATCCGACCCGGTGAAATGGCCCGGACGTTCGGGCACCTCCAGCCGCCTTTCGAAACCAAACTGGATGACACGGCCGAAGTCCATCTGAGAGTACGCGTCGATAAAATTAAACCGGCCGACAGTCGCGAAATCATCAGTGCAATGGCCGCGGCGGCCGAGTGTGGCTGTGATTGCGGGTGTGGCGGTAAACACGGCGTTTGTTGACGGGAATCGGCATGAATCATGTTCTCTCCGACAGTCGTCTGGCCAACTTAGGGGCACAGGCGATCCTCGAAAGGTTCAACGCGTTTCACTCCTCATTCAAGGACATCACCCGTCGCGCCGCGGAGCGATTCCTCAACCGGGACTGGCATGGTCTCCAGGACGATGCGACAAAACGGTTGGATCTTTACCGTCGGGCGGCGGACGCGATTGAGGACATCATCCGGCGGCTGCTCGGAGACCGGGTCAAAGACAAACTGGCCTGGGCCGGCATGAAAGCGGTCTACTCCGGGCGTATCTTTCATCAGGATGATCGCGAACTGGCGGAAACCTTCTTCAACTCCATCACCCGGCGCATATTTTCCACGGTCGGTGTCGACCCACGGATCGAATTTGTCGATTCCGATTTCGACACGCCGCCTGCACCGTCGATCCCGGAGTTGGGCCGAAGTTATGTGCCGGGCGCTGACCTGGTCGATTCGATACGCGCCATCCTGGAGGACTGCGGTTTCGGATCGAAGCTCAAGGATCCCGCCGGTCAAGCGGCTGCGGTCGCACGCCGAATTCGATCCCTACTCGCGACCCGGGGCACGGATGTCGTTGTCGAACGGATCGATATGGTCGGCACCATCTTCTTCCGCAACAAAGAAGCCTATCTTGTCGGCCGCATCGTCACGGCATCCGACACCCTGCCGCTGGCGATCGCACTGCACCACCCGCCGGGAGGCATCGTTGTCGATGCGGTGCTTCTGGACGAAGACAGTCTCAGCATTCTGTTCTCCTTCACGCGCTCCTATTTTCTCGTCTGCACCGAACGGCCTTACAACCTGGTGCATTTTCTCAAAAGTATCATCCCGCAAAAGCGTACAGCCGAGCTCTACACCACGATCGGCTACAACAAGCACGGCAAGACCGAACTTTACCGCGACATCGTCAGTTATACCCTAGAGTGCACCACTGAACAGTTCGAATTTTCTCCGGGCCAGCGCGGCATGGTTATGATCGTCTTCAACATGGCACGGGATGATCTGGTGATCAAATTGATCCGGGACCGCTTCCGCAATCCGAAAAACACCACCCGTCGCGCTGTGGTGGAAAAATACGATCTGGTGTTCAAACATGATCGCGCCGGTCGACTGGTTGAAGCCCATGCTTTCGAATACCTAAAGTTCGACAGGTGCTGGTTTTCTGACGAACTGCTCGACGAACTGCTGCGGGAAGCTGCCGAAACGGTCGAGGTCGTTCAGGACGAGGTCATTCTCCGGCATGTCTATGTGGAAAGGCGGGTAACCCCTCTGGACATTTATCTGCCGGAAGCCGAGCCATCGGCAGCGGCCTCTGTGGTCATCGACTACGGCAATGCCATCAAGGACCTGGCCGTCAGCAACATTTTCCCGGGTGACATGCTGCTCAAGAATTTCGGGGTGACGCGCCACCGGCGGGTCGTTTTCTACGACTACGATGAACTGTGTCCGCTGATCGACTGTCATTTCAGAAAACTGCCCCCACCGCGCACCACTGAAGATGAGCTGGAGAGTGACCCGTGGTTTTTTGTCGATGAAAACGACGTCTTTCCCGAAGAGTTCCCGCGTTTCCTGGGCCTGGCGCCCCATTTACAGCAGGTTTTTACGGAACACCATTCAGATCTCTTCGGCGTAGACTTCTGGCAAAAGGCCCAAGCGGCGATCCGTGGTGGAGAGATCATCCGTGTATTGCCATACCTGCCGCAACACCGCCTGCCGTAATCGCTCCAATCGGAAGGATTGCGGAGGGTGTTCTCCGACCGGGTCGGCGTCAGAGCGCCCGGTAAAATGTTTTTCTTAGAGTCGGGTACAATCCACAAATCGGCAACCGCACGATATGCCGCCCGTGGCATAGCCGGATTGACGAACGGCATGCACTCAACTTTGTCTTTACATTGGTGAAAAAATACTTGAGGATACGTCAATCAGTAATAATGGGAGGTTCAGATGAACGCACAAAACGCCGTCGCCGGAATCAAGGTCACGGGGCCCGTGTCCGCCGAGTTTTCCCGAATTCTCACCCCGGAGGCTCTGGCCTTTGTCGGAGACCTGGCCCGTCAGTTCGACAACCGCCGCAAAGAACTGCTCGACCGCCGTCAGCAGGTCCAGGCCGATATCGATGCTGGAAAACTGCCGGACTTCTTGCCGGAAACTCGGTCTATCCGAGAAGGTGACTGGAAAATCGATCCGGTCCCCGACGATCTGAAAAATCGCCGGACCGAAATCACCGGTCCGGTTGACCGCAAAATGGTCATCAACGCGCTCAACTCCGGGGCCTCGACTTATATGGCCGATTTCGAGGATTCCCATGCCCCAACCTGGGACGGCACCATCCAGGGGCAGATCAACCTCAGGGACGCGGTCGCCGGCTCCATCGAGTTCCGGAGTCCGGAAGGAAAATCCTACCGCCTGGCCGATCGCATCGCCACGCTCATCGTGCGCCCCCGGGGCTGGCATCTGGTGGAAAAACACGTCCTCGTCGACGGCCGGCCGGTTTCCGGCAGTCTCTTCGATTTCGGCCTCTTCTTCTTCCATAACGCCCGCACGCAATTGTCGAAGGGTACCGGTCCGTATTTCTACCTGCCCAAAATGGAGAGCCACCTGGAAGCGCGGCTGTGGAACGATGTCTTCATCCACGCCCAGCAGCAACTTGATATCCCCAGGGGGTCCATCAAGGCCACCGTCCTGATCGAAACCATCCTGGCGGCCTTCGAAATGGACGAAATCCTGTATGAACTGCGGGAACACGCCGCCGGTCTGAACTGCGGCCGCTGGGATTACATCTTCAGCTTTATCAAGCGCTTCCGGAATGTCCCGGCCTATATCTTTCCGGATCGGGCTCAGATCACCATGACGCGGCACTGCATGCACGCCTATTCGCTGCTGGCGATAAAAACCTGCCACCGCCGTGGGGCGCATGCAATGGGTGGTATGGCCGCCCAAATTCCGATCAAAAATGATCCGGCTCAAAACCAGGCCGCCCTGCAAAGAGTCCGCGAGGACAAGACCCGCGAGGCCACCGACGGCCACGACGGCACCTGGGTGGCCCATCCCGGCCTCGTGCAGATTGCCCGCGACGAGTTCGACAAGGCCATGCCGGCGCCGAATCAGATCGATAAGCTGCGCGAGGACGTGCATGTCACTGCGGCCGACCTATTGCGGCTGCCATCTGGAACAATTACCGAAGAGGGTCTGCGCACCAATGTGAGCGTCGGCATCCAGTACATGGCCAATTGGCTCGGTGGGCTGGGCTGTGTCCCTCTCTACAATTTGATGGAGGACGCCGCCACGGCCGAAATTTCCCGCACCCAGGTCTGGCAGTGGGTCCATCACCCGCGCGGCGTTCTGAGCGACGGGCGCAAGGTCGACCTGGAAATGGTCCGCAGGGTCGTAAAGGAAGAAATGGCGAACATCAGGACCGAAGTAGGTGACAAACTGTTCGAAACGGTCCGATACGATTTGGCGGCCCGGCTCTTCGATGAGATCATCGCCAACGACGATCTGGAAGAATTTCTGACCCTTAGGGCCTACGACTATATCGATTGATCGGTTTAATGCATGAGTCATCTCAATTGGTTTAAGCTATAGGGAAGTAGCCGCTGCGATAAAGACGGCTTTCAGCTCATGGCAGATGATCCATGACCCATTATTTTTTTCTTAAATGGATGCTATCTTTTAACCGCGTGTGAGGAGGAAAAATGAAAACAGTCGAAGAAACCGCAGCCGAAATATGTGATCGGCTTTCCTGCCACGAGATATTTCCCGATGAGGTGAGCGATCTTGCAGAGAGTTGGGAGAAAGACCCCCGCTGGAAGGGAGTCATCCGGCCCTACAAACCGGAAGAGGTACTGAAGCTGCGCGGAACACTGCACGTCAGTCACACGTTTGCCGAAGTCGGTGCCAAAAGGCTCTGGTACCTTCTGAACACCGAAGAATATGTCCCTGCCCTCGGAGCGCTGACCGGCAACCAGGCCGTCCAGCAGGTAGAGGCCGGTCTGAAAGCGATCTATCTGAGCGGCTGGCAGGTGGCGGCCGATGCCAATCTGGCCGGAGAAATGTATCCCGATCAGAGCCTCTATCCGTCCAACAGCGTGCCGGCCGTGGTCCAGCGGATCAACAACGCCCTGCGCCGGGCCGATCAGATACAGGTGCTCGACTGCCGCAAAAAAGGGCCTTATTGGTATGCGCCGATCGTGGCCGATGCGGAGGCCGGATTCGGCGGGCCCCTGAATGCCTTCGAACTGATGAAGATGATGATCGCGGCCGGCGCGGCCGGGGTCCATTTCGAAGATCAGCTGGCGTCGGCTAAAAAATGCGGCCACCTCGGCGGCAAGGTTCTGGTCCCGACCCAGGAGTTCATCACCAAGCTGATCGCCGCACGGCTGGCGGCGGATATTTGCGGCGTGCCGACGGTGCTGGTTGCCCGCACCGATGCCGATGCCGCCCGACTGGTGACGAGCAATATCGACAAGCGGGACAAACCGTTCATCCTCGCTCGGCCACGATCCGCAGAGGGGTTTTACTACGTCAAAAACGGAGTGGAAGCCGCCATAGCGCGCGGACGGGCTTACGCCCCGTACGCCGATATAGTCTGGTGCGAGACCTCGACTCCCGACCTCGAACAGGCCCGCAGGTTTGCAGAGGGAATCCATGCCGAGCATCCGGGCAAACTTCTAGCATATAACTGTTCGCCGTCGTTCAACTGGAAAGCCAAGCTGGACGAAGCCACCATCGCCAAATTCCAACGGGAACTAGCGGCCATGGGCTATAAATTTCAGTTCGTCACCTTGGCCGGCTTCCACGCCCTCAACATGGGAATGTTCGACCTGGCCTTGAGCTACCGTAAGGAAGGGATGCTGGCCTACTCCCGTTTCCAGCAGGAGGAGTTCAAGCATGGAACCGAGGACGGCTACATGGCGACCACCCACCAGAAGTTCGTCGGTACCGGATATTTCGATCGCGTAATGAACGCCGTCAGCGAGGGAGAAACTTCGGTGGGTGCCCTTTCCGGCTCCACCGAGGAGCAACAGTTCTGAGGAGGCCCTTTAGGGCTCGCGAAAAAGTAAATTAATGAACTATCTTGCACATGCCTATCTTGCCGAGTCTTCGGATGAGTTTTTGATCGGCAGTATCATGGGTGATTTTGTCAAAGGCCCGATCGATGATCTTTTCAACCCCCAAATCGCCAACGGCGTCCTTTTCCACCGGCGTGTCGACGCTTTTGCCGACAACCATGCAATGAGCCGGGCCAGCCGCAACTTGTTCAGTCCGCGATGTCGCCGTTACGCCGGCGTCATCCTGGATATCTGTTACGATCACTTTCTGTCCAAAAACTGGTCTGTTTACACGGACTCTGACCTCTCCGAATTCATCACACGGGTCTACGAGACCCTGCAGCGCTACCATGACATTCTGCCTGCCAGCCTGCAGTCGGTGTTGCCGCGAATGGTGCAGCAAGACTGGCTGAGTTGCTACCAGACCCTGGTCGGCGTCGACATCACTCTGGGCCGGATCGCCAAGCGCATCCATCGCGAAAACACCCTTGACGAATCGATCGGGGAAATCAGAAAAAATTACGGGCAGCTCGAACGTAATTTCCATGTGTTTTTCCCGGAACTGGTCGACTTCGCGAAACCTTTTTCGGCTTAAGGGATTATTTAAGATCCGGTTACCCGGCGGAGTCTATCGGTATTTTATTTTCACCGAGAATTGCTGGTTTGACACGCACAACTCAGATGGGGCAAAATAGTCAGATCGGGATGTCTTGATTCAACACGAGGACAGGCGCATGGTTTCGATGGTCTAAATCAGGTAGCTCTTCAGCTTGTTCAGGTCCGTGTCTGCCGGTTCATTCAAAATTGCGCCGACCTGGATCTCGCCGTCCAATTCCACCATGCGGCGGGCATCACATTGAAAGTCGAGCTGTTCACCGGTTTGGGGAAGTTTGAAAGACAGGTTGAAGCGATCCAGTTCCCGTAGAAAGGCCTCCTTGATTTTAGATCCCTTCGGATAGGTGACAAAAACACCCCCCATGGCAATATCGGTGATAACACAGGGAAATGAATCCCTGTGCCCGTCAATGTCCATGGTCGTTGTCGCCGGAAGGGTGATCTTGCTTCTCTGATGGCCCCGGCGGTCTGAACCGGTTTCATGAGGCAACAGATAGCGCTGCTCTTCGAGGTAATCGAGAATGATCTTGTCCAACAAGGACGCGACCGTGCGCCTTTCTTTCTTGGCAGCCCGCTTAAGTGCTTCGCGGACGAGAATACTCATTCGAATGCTGTAAACGATGTCTTTTTTCATGTTATTATTGTATAAATATTGTATTACAATGTCAACGATATTTTGTATGTGCTGAAAAATATCATTGCGCGTGGACTAAGTTTAACGAGTTCTTGATTTGAAAGAATCGGTGCGGATCTTTAAATTGATTGAAGGAGGAGATCATGACAAATACAGATTTCAAGGCGATGGTCGTCAATGAGGAAAAGAACAAGACAGTAAATCGCCGTATTACACGCAAGTCGGTTGATGATCTGCCCGCCGGGGATGTTCTGGTCAAGGTCCGATACTCATCACTCAACTACAAAGATGCGCTTTCGGCCACAGGCAACCGGGGGGTAACCAAAAATTTTCCGCACACCCCGGGCATCGATGCAGCCGGAAGCGTGACGGAGAGCCGGAGCCCGCAATTTAAATCCGGTGATGAGGTGATCGTCACCGGTTATGATCTTGGGATGAACACCTCGGGCGGTTTTTCCGAGTTCATCCGCGTGCCATCCGGCTGGATTGTTCCACGTCCGTCGCCCCTCAGTCTGAAGGAAAGCATGATCTACGGAACCGCCGGCTTTACGGCGGCTCTGTCGATTTTCGAGTTGATCGATCACGGCCTGGAGACGCAACAGGGCACTGTTCTGGTCACCGGCGCCACCGGCGGTGTCGGCAGCCTGGCCGTTGCGATCCTTTCAAGAATCGGCTTTCGCGTCGCGGCCGTCAGCGGAAAGGCGGACCGAAAGGCGTTTCTCGAAGATCTGGGGGCCACTGAGGTCATCAGTCGCGAAGAAGCAACCGACACATCCGGTCGGCCCCTGCTGAAAGGCCGCTGGGCGGGAGTTGTCGACACGGTGGGGGGCGACATTTTGGCCACGGCCATCAAAGCGACCCAGTACGGTGGGTCCATTGCCTGTTGCGGGCTGGTGGCTTCTCCCGAGTTGAATACAACCGTCTTTCCGTTTATCTTACGCAAGACCAACCTGCTGGGCATCGATTCGGTGGCCTGTCCGATGGATCTTCGTTTGAGGATCTGGCAAAAACTCGCCGCCGACTGGAAACCGGAACACCTCGATGACCTGTGTGAAACCGTCTCCCTCGAAGAGGTCGACCCACTGATCGACACGATACTCAAGGGACAGCTGAGCGGCAGAGTGGTGATTGATCTTGCCCGTTGAGAAGAGAGGCCAGTTCGGAAACCGACATGCCTAAACAAACTGGATGGTCAATAACTGGAAACGCCAATGGAAAATAAGTCTGAAAGCAATCCAACCGCAGAGAAGGTCGTATCTGAGGATCGTCCACCTGATACGGTTGCGCCCTTACCCGATGGCAGCATTGCGGCTGCTGCCGGCGGCGGGAATAAGGAAAATACAAAAAGCGCGGCGCCGACAACCCTTGAATCGGCACCCAAAAAACCAGCCGCAGCAGCCGAAGATAAGCCGCCGGGCGAAGCCGCCGATGGCGGCCGGTCAAGCGATTCGGAAAAACGCGACGTCCCACGCCTGGGCGACGGGTCGAACCTCGACATCATCCTCGACATTCCACTGGAAGTCACGGTCGAGCTCGGACGGACGAAAATGCCGATTCGTGACCTGCTCCATTTGGGACCCGGATCGGCGGTGCCGCTATCTCGGCTGGAAGGCGAACCGGTGGACATACTGGCCAACAACAAGCTGATTGCCCGGGGAGTGGTTTTGGTCAAGGATGAAAAATACGGCATCCGCATTACCGAAATAACCGGCCGCTTGGAACGGCTACGCGGCCTGCGTTAGCTTCAATCCACAAATGGCCCTTTCCCGCCATTTCTGTGTCAATCACGCCTTAGGCGTGACAGGTCTGGAATCGCTTGTGCGGCATACAGAGCCGTCTGCCTCCGCGCAATTCCGCCGATTGCCTTGAACTTGCAGAAAATGGCGATTTCTGGATCGGATACTTATCAATTACATCAATGAGACCGGGGACCGGGGATGGGCACAAGGAAGGTGACAAACGCCGCCTCGCTCGTGATAGGTAAATTTCGCGATAACGAAAGCTACAGGGTCACGGCCGCACGGCACGGACCGCACCGCAGGCGTAAATATCGTGGTGAAGTCGTTTGAAACCTTTTTCCCGGATCGAGGTTACGATAAGAGCTTCCTTTTTGTAGCCCTTCGCAAATACCTCCGAAGTCCAGTACCAGGGAGCGCTCTGGCCCGGAAAGTAAGGGGGCGTCTTGTAGAGTTCGGCCAGTTCGCTGCCGAAAGGCAGGCGCCAGTCGCGATGCCCACCGGCGGCCAGTGAGCTGATATAGGTGCGGGCGGCGTTAAAATCCTGGCATCCACCGAGGTCGGCGTTTGAGTCGAGTAGACTCCAGGTCAGCCCGGTCTTGGTGTCCGTGAATGTGTCGTTGTCGTTGACGACGTATCGGGTACCGGCCTGCCGGATTTGAGCAACGATTTTCCTTTTCTCGGCCTGAATCCGGTTTCTTTCCTGTTCCAGTTCCGCCTGCTGCCGCCTGCGCTGCTCTTCAATGCGATTTTGATAGAGTGTTCGGTTTTCATTCTGGAGCTGGGCCAGCAGCAACCGTGCGCTTTTGTCGAACCTTCCGGATGGATTCAAGCGAATATAGTGTCCGATGTAATTGATTCTGTCGGGCAGACTGTACTGGCTGTTTTGACTGTAGGCAGCCGCTGTTTGCCACTCGCGGCTCTCTCTGAGGTTGCGATCGAGTCGGGCAATATTGTCTCTGATCCGAGCGGCCTGGATCGAACCGGGATTTTTTTCAAGGTAGGCTGTCAGTACATTTTTAGCCGATTCAAACTTGTTTCCGAACCGCTTTACGGTCTCCATCAATTCCGCGACATCGCGTTTGTCCTCCATTACGGCCTTCAGGTTCTCGATTTCGGCGGTGCGGTAATTTTTAGGGAAGTAATTGAGAAAATTGTCGCAAAGCAGAATACAGTTATCCCAATTGCCGGTCTGGTCGCATTGCGGCATGGTTTTCATCAGGTGCCCGAAGTACTCTTCACTCATATCGGCCACCAATGCCTCGACCTGCGTGCGGTGCCGACCGTTTGGATGTTTCAGCAGATACCCGAGGTAAGCCTCGATACGATTTTTGGAATCGAGCCGGGATGCTTCCTTGAGACGGGCGTAATCGACATTGTCGATCAGAGTCGGTATCTCGGAAAGCTTCAGCTGAAGTTCACTGGCATGCGGGCTGTCGGGATATTGGTTGATATGCTGGGTGTACAATGCCGTCGCTGCGGCTTCATAGTTGGCGTCTATAGGAAGCTTCTCCGCCTCGGCGATGACAAATTCATAGCTCTGCAGCTCGACTGTCTGATCGATCTCGCGAATCTTCTGTCGCGCCGCGCTGTGGTATTCGCTTTCGGGATGGGAATCGATGAAATACTGGAACAGGACTTTCTTGTCGCCAGGGTCCTCGAAGGCACCGACACGATCGAGGATGGCCTGGTACTCTTTTGCAAGCTGACGCGATTTGATATAACGAGTACCGTAGGTACCGACCGTCGCAAGCAACAGAAGGGCCAGCAGCACGACAGCTACAGTTTTCGGCGCCCGGCTTTTCGATGCCTGCTGCGCCTCTCGCAGGGACTTATAGCGGTCGTT
>JBATHN010000564.1:0-3814 GCA_049666885.1 Desulfobacterales bacterium | reverse complement strand
ACGGTTGCGAAAAGCGGCTGACTGCCTGAGACGCTTACGGGGTCTTAGACCGGACCCTATACCGATGCCGCCTGGAAGCCACGACCTTCAAGCTGCAACCGAACTCATTATTTGAAGACGGCACTAGTCCGGACTTAGAGACCCGTTGGCGGCGAGTTTCAGCCGTCTTTCGCAACCGTTCATCCGGGCGGAGGTGCCCACCTTTTTTCCATATTACATTCTATTTTCGTGTTAAACACTCGAACATCATCAACTCGTAATCAGTGCAGGTAAAATTGAGCGCCACCCTAAAATCTTCTCCCCAATATCCTCCCCGGCATCGCATCCTGACATGGGGTGCAATCCGGGCGGTTATCAGCCTTGGCCTGCTGCTGGCCGTGTTGCAGCGAATTGATTTAAAATCCGTGATGCAGGTCGCACGATCGGCTGAAATCGGTTGGCTTCTGTGTGCTCTTATGCTGGCTGCGGCCGGCCGATTATTCGCCGCATACCGCTGGTATCTTTTACTTCAGGGCAAAAACTCCGAAGCGACCTTTGGCCGTGTTCTCAAGCTCGTTTTTATCAGTTCGCTGTTGGGGATGTTTATGCCCGGTCAGATCGGTGTCGAGGCATTGCGTGTTTACGGCATGTCCAAGACGACCTCGGATTCAGCGCTGGCCGTTTCATCGGTTTTATTGGAACGGGTTCTGGCGATATCGGTCCTCACCCTTCTTGTAATTGTCAGCCTATGGCTGGCACCGGTCGCCCTGCCACCCCAGGTTTCGATTGCTGTCTGGATCTGGTTTTTACTGTTGACTTTGATGATCATATTATTGATGCATCCGGCGCCGAGATCCCTGTTTGAGAGACTCCTGAAGGGCCGCTTTCTGGCTACCATGCGAACCCGCTTGCAGAATTTCTACCGATCCCTGGATACGTATAAGAATGAGCCGAAGCTTTTGGCTATTTCTCTTCTGGCCGCCGTCGTGTCGATGGCTTTCCGGATCAGTCCAACCATACTCATCGCATGGGCCTTAGATGTCGATATTCCCCTGATTTACTTTGTCATCTTTTTGCCGATAATCCACTTCGTCGTTCAAGTGCCGATATCCCTTGGTGGACTCGGCGTGCGGGAAACGAGCTTTGTTTACTTCCTGGGTCTGGTCGGGGTCTCGAGCGAAAAAGCGTTTACATTGTCTATCGTTGTGTATGCCGTTACCCTGATAACGGTTTTACCCGCCGCCTGGTTCTATGCCAGAGAGGGCCTGATATCGAAAAGTGCCGGTACGGTCAGATCGACGTCTTCCGTTAAAAAAGACCGACCCGGCGCTACGAAATTTAAATAGTGCCCATCCACCGTTTTTATACAGGCACTCATTGGTTTCCGATCCAGAAATCGCCATTTTCTGCAAGTTCAAGGAAATCAACGGCATTGCGCGGAGGCTTACCCTTGTATGCCGCACAAACAATTCCAGACCTGTCACGCCATAGGCGTGATTGACGCCGACCTGTCCCGAAGCATGCAGGAAATTGTGAAAAAGGGGCTTTTAGGGAAGGAAACTGAATAGACTATGCGAAGCGGCTACCTCAACTGTTGCCGGCATTGCAAATCTTCAAAAAACCGTTTCGCATCATCGACCTCCGCGCTTTTTCTTTTCGAGTCCCAGCCCAACTCCTCACCTATGATATCGGCACATTTTTCAATGAAACCGCTGCCGGGATAACCAAACCAACCGATATTCGTGCGTCTGAACAGGACATCCGCAATTTTCCGTGCCATCTCCTCGCGGACAAAATAAACCACCTCCGCCGCGGTAAGATTGGATCTGTCGTCAACAGGTTGAAGCATTCCCGGTTTTCCCGCCGCCATGCTTAAAATATTCCGGCTTATGGCGCCGTAGTCATGAAACAATCGTCCGGTCAGGCCGGGATTCGAACACTCATTAATATTTTTCGATCCGTTAAAATCGAATGGGTCATTGCCGCCATGAAATTTCGCCCCCGGAAGGACCTTCTCCATCTTTTTTTTCAAAGTGGCATGGCCGGTAATTTTGCAGATTTCAGCCACCAGGTCTCGGGCTTCGATAACGGCAGTTGTGTATTTGACGCCGGCAAGGGAAACCAAGCCTCGAAGGCCGTCCCTTTTGTAATGATCGATGAAAACAGACCTGTTGCGAAGGCGATACCCCCCTCGGCGGCTTGGGCTCCGTCCAACGACCGGCACCAGTCCTAAATGGCAGAAGCCGATGTCATCAGGACACAAACCGACATCGGGCCAGTTGGCATTGAACTTCTCTAACAGATCTCCGGTGTCCGTGTCGGTCACATGAAGATCTTCTTGCGGATTCGAAACCGCCTGGTAGCCGGTACCGATCATTGTTCCATTTCCCCAGGGAACGCAAAAGAATACCCGGCTATCCGAAGCCCCCCTTGCTCTTCTGGAACAAAATCCACCACTGCCGTAGAATCCAACGGCAATGTCGTCGAAAAGCCTCTTTCTGATATAAACATTGACTGCCTTGGCCCACTTCAGACGCCCCGTTGAAGTCAAAGGAGATCCACTACTTGTAACCCGTTCAGTCCAGGGGCCGGAAGTGTTGATGATAAACTTCGCCCGAATTTTGAGAGACCTTCCGGTCAGGTGGTCTAAAGAGACCACACCGCAAACCGTTTCGTTTTCGACGGTCAATTCCGTCACCTCTACGTAGTTGGCCGCACTTGCCCCCTTCTCGACCGCCGAACGAACGAACTCGAGGGTTAATCGCTCGGTATTCGAGGCGACGGCATCGTACCAAACAGCACCGCCGGTGCATCCATTCAATGTCATTCCCGGCACGAGCTCGATTAATTCGCTTTTGGTCAGTACAGCCCCCCGGGGGATTCTGTGCTTCTTTCCTACAAGAATATTTCGATCCCAGCTGATCAGATCGTTCAAGAACATGGCGGCAAATAAGGCGGGCCTTCCTTTAAGGAACTTCCCAAATGTCGGCAAGACGAACCTGAGAGGTTTAACATGATGCGGGGCGATTTTCAGAAGCGTCCTTCGGGCAACAATGGAACGCCGCATTCTTTTGATATCGGCGCCCTGCAGATAACGCAGCCCGCCGTGGATGATCTTGAGGCTGTTGGAAGAAGTGGCATGCCCGAAATCGAGTTTTTCGACCAGGGCAACGGAGAGTCCCTGCAGTGCCGCCTGTCTGGCGACAGCGGCCCCGTATATACCGCCACCGATAACCAGAAGATCGAAGGTATGGCCCTCGAGTCTGTTCACATCACGTTTCATACACATTACCGTTACCAAGCATTCATGGCTGGGACGCAACGGTGCATGAAAATTATAAGTTCTTCCGTTTAAGCGTTCTGTCATGCCCCCGAAAAAAGCCGGTTGAGGCTTCGGTTGAAGCAGGCGCAGCTGTTTAAGGCGCTTAGCGGACCTTGCCCCATTGCCTGGGAAAACACACGCTGACCGCTTCCGAGGCTTTCAACCGGTAGCGACCTTTTTTTAAAAAACCGGGCCGGCAGTGGGGTTAGATCCACTTGACGCCGAGTTCTGCGCCGAATGAAACCGAAGCCACAGCCGGCGGGGCACCCAACCACGGGTGATGAAAACAAAAGTACACAAAGCTTTCTATCGCCAAGTGTTATTTTCGTGTTAAATTCCTTGAGGATTTGAGATAAAATGCAGCCGGCCCATTGCATGCATTTTACGTAACCATTCACAGGGCTGCAACGTCCGATGCGCTTCAAACCACCTAATTGTAAGCGTTTACAGGGTGCCGCAGATGCAAGGCGTCGGGCGCGCAGACGTACTTTTGTACTTCAAGTGCCCGACAAC